>NZ_MUYZ01000239.1:0-10788 GCF_003013775.1 Micromonospora sp. MH33 | reverse complement strand
CGGGGCCGGCGCGGCCGCATCTGGCAGTCGCCGCCGCGGGCCGGCATCGCGACCAGCGTCCTGCTCCGGCCCGGCGAGGCCGTCGCGGAGCGCGGCTGGGCGCCCGTGCCACCTTCGGGGTACGGCTGGATGCCGCTGCTGGCCGGGGTCGCGCTGGTCGAGGCGGTGGCCCGGCTGGCCGAGCTGGACGCCCGGCTCAAGTGGCCGAACGACCTGCTGCTGGACGGCGCGAAGTGCGCGGGCGTGCTGGCCGAGGCGGTGCCCGGCGCGGCACCGGACCGGCCGCCGGCGATCGTGGTCGGCATCGGCCTCAACGTGACCCTGCGCGCCGACGAGCTGCCGGAGAACCCGACCGGGTTGCCGGCCACCTCGCTCCAGCTCGCCGGGGCCACCGCCACCGACCGGGACCCCCTGCTCCGGGCCCTGCTCCGCGCGCTCGCCGACTGGTACGAGCGCTGGCGTGACGCCGGCGGCGACGCCGTCGCCAGTGGCCTGCGGGACGCCTACCTGGCCGGCTGCGCCACGGTCGGCCGGCAGGTCCGCGTGCTGCTCCCCGACGGCCGGGAGGTACGCGGCACCGCCACCGGCGTGGACCCCGACGGCCAACTGCTGGTCGACGGCCCGGACGGCGAGCTGCGCCTCGCCGCCGGCGACGTGCTGCACCTGCGCTGAGAGAACGAGCCCGTGTCAACGCCTGGGGTATAGGAGGGTTCCCCCCCCGGACACCCGCCGCGCGGCTGATCCCCGGACGAGCGCCGACCGGTTACGGTCAGCGCGTCCTGTTCTGCGAGGAGGTTCCCGTGGCGTTCCCCGAAGACGTGCTCACCGAGGACGAGCACGTCGTGCTGCATCTGCACCCGCACTGGAAGGCCCTGATCCGGCCGATCCTGGTGCTGGTGCTCGCCGTCGCGGCGGTGGTCGCGGGCTGGGTCCTGCTGCCCGACGGCGACGGCGGCACGATCGCGCTCTACGTGATCGCCGCGCTCGGCCTGGTGCTGGTGTTCTGGCTGGGGCTGTGGCCGTTCCTGGTCTGGCGCACCACCCACTACCTCTTCACCAACGAGCGGGTGCTGCTCCAGGAAGGGGTGTTCTCCCGCAACCGGCGCGACCTGCCGCTGACCCGGATCAACGACCACGCCATGCACCAGAAGTTCGTGGAGCGGATGCTCGGCTGCGGCACCCTGACCATCGAGTCCGCCGGTGAGCGCGGCCAGTCGGTGCTCACCGACGTGCCGCACGTCGACAAGGTCCAGACCAAGCTCTACGAACTGGTCGAGGCCCACCACGACAAGCACAGCCTGGGCGACGGCGAGATGCGCGAGATCCTGGCCGACATGGCCGAGGGCAAGCCGCTCCGCGACCCGTCTGCCTGACCGCCGGGTCCTCCGGCGCCCGCTGGGCGGGCGCCGGAGGGCCGGGCCGGATCAGCGGCGCGGGGCGCGGCGCGGCGTGGGCTGGAGTTCCGCGGCCAGTTCGGCGTCGATGTCGGTCCCGAGGGTGCGGCCCAGGCCGGCGTCCGCGGGTGCGGGGCGGCCCTGCTGTGGGGCGTAGTCGCCCGCGCGCCGCTCGCCGAGCGGCGGCTCGGTCTCCTCCAGCTCGCTGACCGACTCGGCCAGCTCGGCCACCGGGTCCATCCCGGCCATGGTGTCCCACTCGTCGCGCGGGATGGTATTCCAGGTCTCCGCGGCGTGCTTCGGCACCGGCTGGAACACGAACGTCCGGTAGGACCAGAAGCGGAACAGGGTGGCCAGCAGTACGCCGACGGTCTTCGCCACGTTCAACGCGAGCAGGCTGTGTACGCCGAGGCCGTACTTGGCCAGCGCCAGGACACCGAGTTCGATGACCAGGCCGGCGCCGTTGAAGAGGAAGAACAGGACATATTCGCGGCGAAGCGCCGACTTCGGCCGGTCCCGGTACGTCCAGTGCCGATTCATCAGATACGACGTGATCGTCGCGACGATGGTCGCGATGACGGTCGCCTTGAGCTGGCCGTCGCGGAAAACCGTGAGTGCCAGCGCATTGAACACCGCGTAATTGATGACGGTGTTGATGCCGCCGACGATGCCGAATTTGAGCGCCTCGTGGATGAACTTCTGCCAGCGCTCGGGCAGCAGACGGACAAGAGGCATGCGGAACACCTTAGGGCAGTGGGCAGGGCCGGCTGGGCCCGGCAGGACGGGATGGGCGGTGGGTCACGCCCCGGACTCTCGGTCGCGGCTCGTCGCCGGAACGGGAGGAGTTCCCGCCTCGACGAAAACGAACCGTCGGTACGACCAGAACCGGAACAGTGTCCCCAGGCCGGTGCCGACGATGAAGCTGGCGATGTTGTCGGCCAGCGGGGTCTGGAACACCTCGGGCCAGATGGCGCCGAGCCCGTAGCGGCTGATCGCGAGACAGGCCACCGCGATGCCGAGGCCCACCCCGTTGAAGAAGAAGAACAGCGCGTACTCCCGGGCCGGGTGGGAGCGCTGGCGGTGTCGCCAGGTCCAGAACCGGTTGCCGAGGAACGCCAGGGTGGCCGCGATGACCGTGGAGATGGTCTTGGCCGCCACCGGCGGCATGTGCCGCACGCTCGCCAGGTAGTTGAAGAGGGCGAAGTCGACGAGGAAGGCGAAGCCGCCGACGGTGGCGAACTTGCTCATCTCGCGGACCAGGTGACCGAAACGGTCGATCAGGGCCCCGATCAGACCTCGACGGGTCTGCGGAGCCCCCGGTTGGTCCCCGGTCATCGTCGCGGCCACCCGCCGAGAGTACCGGGTGCGCGCTCCCGGGACCGGCCGCTACGGCGAGTCGGCGGTCCGCGCCGCCCGCGGGTGGCCGGACCGCACCGGGTACGCGCGCCGGGTCCCTTCCGACGACCGCCGTCCGTTTCCGAAATCCGTGAGCGGAGCGTGACCGGGCGTACGGAATTGTGGACCGGATCACGGAATCGCCCTTCGTGACACCACGGTCGGCTTCCCCGCATCGGCGGCCTCCGCCGGGTTGGCGATGTCCCGGGCCGCTGGAGGTTCTTCACAAGATTTGCGTGAAACTGCGCGCGAAAGCGGGTAAGAGATCGCGATGCCGCAGCGTGGCCGTAGCTTGTGCAGTTCTTCACAACCAGTCCCACTGACTGGGGAGGCAGCCCGGTTTACGCTGAGGCCAATCCCAGGTTTCCACGAAGGCGACGCACCGGCTCGCCAGAACTCGTGCATCCCATACATCGGTCAGCGTCGACCACAAGGAGATGTGACATGGTTGCTCCGGCTACTGTTCGGGGTATCGATCAGGCCCCGACGTCCCACCCCAAACTGCTCGCCTGGGTACGTGAGGTCGCGGAACTGACCACCCCCGACCGGGTGGTCTGGGTGGACGGGTCCGATGAGGAGTGGCGCCGCCTCACCGACGAGCTCGTCGAAAAGGGCACCCTGATCCGGCTGAACCCCGAGAAGAAGCCCAACTCGTTCTACGCGCGGACGGACCCGACGGACGTCGCGCGGGTCGAGGAGCGCACCTTCATCTGCTCCGCCGACGAGGCGGACGCCGGCCCCACCAACAACTGGATGGCGCCGGCCGAGATGAAGCGGACGATGACGGAGCTGTACCGCGGGTCCATGCGCGGGCGCACCATGTACGTCATCCCGTTCTGCATGGGTCCCGTCGAGGCCGAGAGCCCCATGTTCGGCGTCGAGATCACCGACAGCCCGTACGTGGTCGCCTCGATGCGCATCATGACCCGGATGGGCGAGAAGATCCTGGAGGCGATGGGGGACGACGCCGACTTCGTGCACGCGCTGCACTCGATCGGCGCCCCGCTGGAGCCGGGCCAGCAGGACGTGGCCTGGCCGTGCAACGACACCAAGTACATCTCGCACTTCCCGGAGACCCGGGAGATCTGGTCCTTCGGCTCCGGCTACGGCGGCAACTCGCTGCTCGGCAAGAAGTGCTACTCGCTGCGGATCGCCAGCGTGATGGGGCGCGACGAGGGCTGGCTCGCCGAGCACATGCTGATCCTCAAGATCACCTCGCCGGAGGGCAGGGTCTACCACATCGCGGGCGCGTTCCCGTCCGCCTGCGGCAAGACCAACCTGGCCATGCTGGAGCCGACCATCCCGGGCTGGAAGGTCGAGACCATCGGTGACGACATCGCCTGGATGCGGTTCGGCCCGGACGGCCGCCTCTACGCGATCAACCCGGAGTACGGCCTGTTCGGCGTCGCGCCCGGCACCGACTGGAAGACCAACGCCAACGCCATGCGGACGCTGGACCGCGGCAACTCCGTCTTCACCAACGTGGCCCTCACCGACGACGGCGACATCTGGTGGGAGGGCATGGGTGAGCCGCCGGCGCACCTGATCGACTGGAAGGGCAACGACTGGACGCCGGAGAGCGACAGCCTCTCCTCGCACGCGAACAGCCGGTTCTGCACCCCGATCACCCAGTGCCCGATCCTGGCCGACGACTACTACGACCCGAACGGCGTGCCGATCGACGCGATCCTGTTCGGCGGCCGCCGCCGGGACACCGTCCCGCTGGTCACCGAGGCCCGCGACTGGGTGCACGGCGTCTACATGGGGGCCACGCTCTCCTCGGAGACCACTGCCGCCGCGTCCGGCGCGGTCGGTGTGGTCCGCCGCGACCCGATGGCCATGCTGCCCTTCATCGGCTACCACGCCGGCGACTACTTCCGGCACTGGATCGAGATGGGCAAGGGCGCCGACGGCGACGAGGCCAAGCTGCCGAAGATCTACTACGTCAACTGGTTCCGCAAGGACGCCGAGGGCAACTTCCTCTGGCCGGGCTTCGGTGAGAACTCCCGGGTGCTCAAGTGGGTCATCGAGCGGCTGGAGGGTCGGGCCGAGGCGGTCGAGACCCCGATCGGCATGGTCCCCGCCCAGGACGCGCTCGACGTCGAGGGCCTGGACATGACCCCGGAGGACGTCCGGATCGCGCTCAAGGTCGACCCGGAGGAGTGGCGCAATGAGCTGCCGCTGGTCACCGAGTGGTTCGAGAAGTTCGGCGACAAGCTTCCCGGCGTCCTCTGGGCCGAGCTGGACGCGCTGCGCGCCCGGCTCGACGCGGAGCCGCAGAAGTAGAGGTGTGACGGAAGCCCGCACCGGGCAACACCGGATGCCATGAGGACGGCCGCCGAACCTGTCGAGGTCCGGCGGCCGTCCGCCGTCCGGGCCCTGACCACCCTGCTCGCCGTGACGGCGGCGGCCACCGTCGTGGTCGAGCTGCTCAACTACTGGTACGCCCCGGAGCAGGAGTTCGGGCTCGCCGTCCGCACCGGCTGGGCGATGCTGCGCTCGCTGGGCTTCCTGGTGCTGATCGGGCACGTGAAGCGCGGCCGGGCGGTGGCGAAGCCGTTCGGGCTGATCCTCGCGGTGACCACGGTCTTCGCGGTCGGGCGACTGGTCGTACCCCGGGCGGGCGTGCCGCCGCTGCCCGGCCTGCTCGGCTTCGCGGTCCTCACGGCGCTCTGCGTTGCGGTGGTGGTGCTGCTCTACCGCTCCGAGGCGGTCGGCGGGCACCTGGTCCGGCACCGCAAGGGCCTGGTCGTCGAGGGCGGGGTGATCTCCTGGCGGGAGGTCGTCCCGAAGCGCCCGCCGGTCACCGGCTGGCTGCTCACCGCCCGGGTCGCCGCCTTCACCTACAGCCCGCTGATGCTGGTCCCGGCCCTGATCGCGACCGGGTCCATCCTGGACGGGCGGATCAGAGCCCTGCCGGCGGTGCTGTTCTGGTTCGCCGCCGGCATCGCGGTCAGCTACGCGGTGCTCTTCTGCACCGCGTTCCTGATGCGCGACCGCCCCTGGGCCCGCAAGCTGCTGGTCGTCATCACCCTCGGCGCCCTCGCCGTCGACCTCCCCCTCTGCTGGTGGCTCCTCGGCCTGGACGGCCTCGTCCGCGACGGCGCCCCCCTCCTGACGGCCGCCCTCCTGGCCCTCTACTCCCTCCACCGCACCACCCCGACGCGTTGATCAACGAGTTTGCGTCACGATTCGGCCAATCCCTGACCGGAACCTCTTGATCACCGTTGATGGAAGAGGAGGTGGGGTGTGGGGCAGCTGTGGGATGTGATCGTGGTGGGGGCGGGGCCGGCGGGGGCGGCGGCGGCGTTGGCGGCGCGGCGGGGCGGGGCGCGGGTGCTGCTGCTCGACCGGTACGACTTTCCGCGGGACAAGGCGTGCGGGGACGGCATCGCCGCGCACGCGCTGGACGTACTCGCCGAACTGGGGGTGCGCGGGGCGGTCGACGGGTATGCCCCGCTGCCCGCGCTGCGCCTGGTGGGCCCCGGCGGCGGCACGGTGGCCCGGGCGCTGCCCCGGCCCGCGTACACGGTGCCCCGGCGTGTGTTCGACGCGCGGCTGGTGGCGGCGGCGACCGCGGCCGGGGCGGAGCTGTGCCGGCACACCGTACGCGAGGTGGACGTGCGCGACGACCGGGTGGTGCTCGACGGGGAACTGGCCGCCCGGGCGGTCGTCGGGGCGGACGGGGCCGGCTCGGTGCTGCGCCGGGCGCTCGGCCACCCGGTGAACCCGGACCGGCACCTCGCCCTCGCCATCCGGGGCTACGCCCCGGCGCTCCCGGGCCCGCCCGAACAGGTCATCGTCACCTCGTCGCCGCGCTGGCCGGCGTACGCCTGGTCCTTCCCGATCGGTGACGGCCGGGCGAACGTCGGGTACGGGGAGGTGCTGCGGGGCGAGCCGCTGACCCGTGCCCACCTGCTGGACCGGCTGGCCGCCCTGCTCCCCGGCACCGACCCCGCGGCGGTGACCGACCTGCGCGCCCACCACCTGCCGCTCTCCACCCACCGGCCGGCGCCGGGCCGGGGCCGGGTGGTGCTGGCCGGCGACGCGCTCTCGCTGATCAACCCGTTCACCGGCGAGGGCATCTTCTACGCGCTGCGCTCCGGGGCCCTGGCCGGCGCGGCCGCGGCCGGCGGCCCGGACCGGGCGGCCAGTCGCTATGCCGACGGGCTGCGCCGCCGGCTCGGCACCCACCTGCGGCACAGCTCGGTGGCGGCCCGGCTGGCCCGGCGCCGGTGGGTGGTGGACGCGGCGGTGCGCGCCGCGCGCCGTGACGAGCGGGTCTACCGGACCGTGGTGGAGCTGGGACTGGGTGACGGACGTCTCGACGCCCGCACCCTGGGCATGATCGGCTTCGGCCTGGCGCGGACCTCAGCTCGCGCTTCTGACGCCGCGCCGTGAGCTGAAGCCGTCGGGCGATGCGCCACCGAGACACTGATCTCCCGCGCGGGTCGCTA
Source organism: Micromonospora sp. MH33 (assembly GCF_003013775.1). Taxonomy (NCBI): domain Bacteria; kingdom Bacillati; phylum Actinomycetota; class Actinomycetes; order Micromonosporales; family Micromonosporaceae; genus Micromonospora; species Micromonospora sp. MH33. The sequence goes on along the minus strand of NZ_MUYZ01000239.1, from coordinate 3,542 downwards.
CCCTGCAAGGTGATGACTCTGCGGAAACTTATCTACTCCGTGTACGAGCGCCGGCTCACGGCGAAGCTCGCGGGCAAGCCCGTGCCCCGCCACGTCGGCGTGATGTGCGACGGCAACCGCAGATGGGCCCGGGAGATGGGCTTCGTCGACCCGAACGACGGCCACCGGATGGGCGCCGAGCGGATCAAGGAGCTGCTGCGCTGGTGCGACGCCGCCGGTGTCGGGCACGTCACGCTCTGGCTGCTCTCCACCGACAACCTCTCCCGGCCGGCCGCCGAGCTGGACCCGCTGCTCCAGATCATCGAGGACCTCACCACCGAGCTGGCCGAGGAGGGCAACCCCTGGCGGCTGCGGATGGTCGGCGCCCTCGACGTGCTGCCCGCGCACCACGCCGCCGCGCTCAAGGCGGCCGAGGAGCGCACCCGGCAGCGCGGTGGCGGGGCGCAGGTCAACATCGCCGTCGGGTACGGCGGCCGGCGCGAGATCGCCGACGCGGTCCGCTCGCTGCTGCTGGAGCACGCCGCCACCGGCGGCACCGTCGAGGAGCTGGCCAACTCGATCGACGTCGACCACATCTCCGAGCACCTCTACACCAAGGGCCTGCCCGACCCGGATCTGATCATCCGGACCAGCGGCGAGCAGCGCCTCTCCGGCTTCATGCTCTGGCAGAGCGCGCACTCGGAGTTCTACTTCTGCGAACTCAACTGGCCCGACTTCCGCCGGGTCGATTTCCTCCGCGCCCTACGGTCCTACGCCACCCGCCAGCGCCGCTTCGGCGCGTGAGGCGTGACCTCGGCTTGAGGCGCGACCTCAGCCCAGGTGGGGGAGCGCCTCGGTGAGGAAGTCGCCGAGGGCGGCGGGGGAGTCGAGGGTCAGGTCGGCGGCGTCGGCCACCTCGTGACCTGTCTCCGGGTTCGCCACGGCGACGCAGACGCCGAGGAACTGCGGGTCGGTGGCGGCCCGGGCGCGCAGCGCCGCGAACGCCTTGATGTCGGAGACGTCGTCGCCGAAGTACCAGGCGCCGCCGGCGTCGCGGACCGCCTCGCCGATCACCATGCCCTTGTCCCGGTCGACCGGGGGCTTCAGCTCCAGCACCATGCGCCCGGCCTGGCAGCGCAGGCCCAGCCGCTCGGCCCGGGTCCGGCCCCACTCCTGCACGAGGTCGCCGAGCTGCGGCGCGGTGCGCCAGTGCAGCGCGACGGAGAGCCGCTTGAACTCCACCAGGGCGCCGGGCGGCAGCTCGGCGCGGGCCTGCTCGGCCAGCTCGGCCATGGTGGGCACCCAGGGCAGGGCGGCCGGCTCGGTGACGGTCTCGCCGCCGGAGTGGCTGTACTCCAGGCCGTAGAGGCCGTAGAGGTCGATGCCGGCGAGGCCGCCGAGGTGGTCGCGGAGGAACTCGACCGGGCGGGCGGAGACGATGGCGATGCGGCGTACCCGCGGGGCGAGCGCCTCCAGCGCGGCGAGCACCTTCGGCGCGGGCTGGACCGCGGTCGGGTCGTCGTCGACCGGCGCGAGGGTGCCGTCGAAGTCGAAGAAGAGCACCACGTCGCCCGCGCGGGCGGCGGTGGCGCGCCACGCGTGGTCGGCGTCCAACGGGGTCTTCGGCTGCTGGTTGCCCAGATTCAACGGCGGCACGCGCGACAGCGTACCCCGGTCACGGCGGCGTATTCGTGGCCGAGATGTGACGTCGGGACGACGCGGAAGGTCAGCGTTCGGCGGCTCCCCGTCCCCGGCGCCCGAACGGCACCACGGCCGCTTCCTGCCCGTGGCTCAGCAGGTAGCCCTCCACGAAGCCGGTGTTCCGGTCGCCGGTGTGCGCCTCGATCTCGTTGAGCCGCGCCACCAGGAACTCGGTGAGCGCGCTGACCCGGTCGTTGAGCCGGTCGTGCAGCTCGGCGACGACGGCGAGGACCACCGCGGTGCCGGCCGTGATGAGGGCGAAGAGGTTGACGACCAGGGGAAGCTGCCCGCCGTCCAGAACGCCGACCACCACGTTGCCGGTCACGCACGATGTCACCGACACCACCGCGACCACGACTGCCAACCATTTCAGGGTCATGGACAGACCCTCCTTCTGTCCCGCAGGGCTGAGTTCGGCTGTTGTCCCGTCCCCCCGCCGACGACGAGCCCTTAGCAGTACAAACGTGGACGCTAGCGTGTCCGATCCGGCCCCGAGGCGAAACGATCGGGTCTGACCTTCCGTTCTTTCGCCATCTGAGGAACTACCCGGCTTGTTTACCTCTATTTCGGACATCGACCGGAAGGGTCGGGCGATAAGCGAGATAACGGATGGTTTCCCGGATGTGGAACTTCTCCGCGTCGGAGACGTTCGGGTCGACCAGCCGGCGCAGCAGCGCCTCGACGTCCGGGTCCATCGGCGGCGGGGTGGGGGTGGCGCGGGGGGTGGCCGCCCGGTCCCAGCCGAGGGCGGTGAACGCGGCCGCGGGGTTGAGCCCCAGCCCCTCGCAGAAGGCCACCACCCGCTCGGCCTCGGGGTCGCTGGCCCAGTCGCCGCGTACCCACCGGTTGATGGTCTGGCGGGAGACGCCGGTACGCCGGGATACCTCGGTGCCGCTCCAGGCCCGCATGGCGCGCGCGTCCTCCAACGCGCGACGGACGAAGGTGGCGAAGGCGATCTTCCGTGCGTTCGCGGTCTCGGTCACCCCGTGACGGTACGACCAGTCGGTCTCCGCGGCGCGTCCTGGCACGCTGCTGTCACGCCCACGTGACGGTGATCCACGATTCTCGGTAAACGATCCAGCGCTGTTCCTGAGGGGTGTCACCCGGGCAGAATAGATGGACGCCAGTGCGGCGGTAAACAGACGAAAAGCTGATACTGTCACGCTCATGAGACAACTTACGGTGTGTCACGTGCATGAGACGACGAGTGCTCACATGCGTCACTCCGCGGGTGTCGAGGGGGTCTCGTGACCGAGCTCGCGACCCGTGCGCAGGCCTTCGGCCTGATCGCGGAGGGGGTGACCGCCGGGCTGAGCGCCCCGTGGCGGCTCTACCTCGCCCGGGGCTGCCGCTACCTCTCCCTCAGCGTCGGCGACCGCGACGAGTGGGACGCCTGGCGGACCCACCTCGGCTGTCCCGAGCTGAGCGTGCGGGTCTACGACGCCGGCGGCGAGATCCGCCGGGCGTCGGTGGCCGAGGTGATCGTCGACGGCTGCCGGATCAGCGTCGAACTGGTCGAGGAGGTCAGCACCGCCGATCTGGAGCGGCTGCTGGTCGTCGACCCCCTGCCCGGGGCGGACGAGCGATGAGCCCCTTTCTGGCCGTCGTCCTGGTCCTCGTGCTCGGCTCGACCTGCTACGCGGCGGGCCGGCTGCACGGCCAGCTCAGCTACCGGATCGGCTACCGGTTCGGCTACCGCCAGGGCTACTTCGACGGCGACCGGGGCGCCTGGAACCGGCGCCGCCGCGACGCCCAGGCCGCGATCGCCTCGGCGCTGGCCGGCCCGGCCCCGGACGTGGTGACCGCCCCGACCGGGCGTACCGCGCCGTTCGCCGGCACAGCCGTCCCCGCCGCGGTCGCCG
>NZ_MUYZ01000238.1:0-11012 GCF_003013775.1 Micromonospora sp. MH33 | reverse complement strand
CCCCAACGACGCGAACCCGGGTACCGCGATCGCCACCGCCCGCCGCACCGGCGGCACCGGCGGCGGCTCAGCGACCGACACGGCCCCGCCTGGGTCGATCCCGCCCGCGTCGGCAGCCCCCCGCGCCGCCGCGAGAGCGGGATCGACCACCACCACCGGGGCGACACCGGCGATCTCGATAAACACCTTCTCCAGCAGCGGCATCTGCGCTGCCCCACCGGCGCAGTAGACGCCGGCGATGCCGCCCGGATCCACCTCTGCCGCGATGATCGCTTCGGTCATCAGCTGCGCCGCCCGGCACAGCACCGGGCGCGCCGCCTGCTCCAACATCTGCCCGTTGACCACCGCCGCCGGCCCGGCAGGCAGTGGGACGGTGACCGCGGCGTGGTCGGTGAGCGCGTGCTTCGCGGCCTGAACACTCGCTGCCAGCGCCCACCTCTCGCCCTCACCGGTGGTCGTGGCGTTGTCGCCGCCGGTCAGGGTGGTGGTCAGCGCGTGGTCGATGGCGGCACCGCCAGCGTCCGGGTCGGCCAAGGTAGCGAGGACCTCGAAGCCGACAGGCCCGCGCCGCAGGACACTGACCTCGGCGCCTGCGCCCACGTCGCACACGACAACGAAGGACCCGACCGGCAGCTGCACGCCGCAGGCCACGAGATGCTGCGCTACGGCCACCGGCGCCTCGACCAACCGCGGCTGCGCCAGCCCCGCACGGTGCGCGGCGTGGCGCATCCAGGTACGCCGTCGCGGCCCCCACCCGGCCGGCACCACGAGCCGCACATCCTCGATCGGGAACCCCGCCGTCCGCTGCGCCTCGTCGGCGACCCGCCGCAGCGTCGCCGCGACCAGGTCCAGCGCCTCGACCTCAGTGCCGGCGACGGCCAGCTGCTGTTCGGGAGACCGGCGGGGGGCCGGGATGAACCGGTCCGGTTGCGTGGCGGCGCCCTGCCAGGCTCGCTGGCCGGTCAGCAGGTTGCCGTCGGGGGCCAGGAACACCGCGCTGGGCAGCGCTGGTTGGCCGTCGAACACCAGCGGCGCCGACGTGCCGTCGGGCCATGCCAGCACCGCCACGGTGCTGGCATGGCCGCAGTCGATCGCCAGGCGCGCCTCCCCCGTACCCATAGACCTCAGTCAAACATGAGGATCACATTCACGTCAGCCGGGAATTACTCACAGCCATCAAACCGGGGGTCCGACGGCGGACCGCCGGGAGCCGCCAGCGCAGGTGCACGGCGGCCGGCCGAACCCTGACTCGAACCCGGCGCGGGGCCGCCGACGACTTGACCCGTTAGCGCACCGTCGATATTCAACACTGTCCACACGATCCTCATTGGAGGAAGTCATGAAGCCACCCACCAGCCCGATGTCCGCACAAGCACAAGCCGTCGCCGACAGGTGGACGCAGGCGGCGCTGTCCTGCGAACCCGCCGACCACGCGCGCGCCGAGGCCGCCGTCCGTCTGGCCTACCACGCGGCGGGGCACCCCGAACCCTCCCGATTCCTCTGGTGCCCCTCTCCCCCCGCCGCTATGGAACAGCTGCACCGCGTCATCGGCGACGGGCACACGTCGCTGGTCACGTCGGTCCGGCGCGACAACCTCAACCGGTCCCTCGCCGCCGCGCGGGCGCCGATCTGGGAGCAGACCAGCAAGCTCGACCGGTTCACCGCCCACGGGGACTTCCACCAGTTCATGGAGTGGACGGGCTACTACGGCGAACAGCGCTACGACGGCGTCGAAGCCCGCTACGACCTCATGGAGTACCCCTACCGCTGCAACCCGGTCACCGAACTCGAAGGCGCCGCTCTCGCACCGGTGCTGCACGCGGTGCGGCAGGTGTACACCCTGGTGCACTCGCCGATCTGGGCAAGCATCGACCGCAACATCACCGCCAGCTACACCCTGGTGCCCGCCAGATTCTGGGACACCGAGAGCAGCATCGTGGACCAGGACGACGAAGGACACGCTGTCGTCCGCTACTGCCTGAACCCGCGCGACTGGTTCTTCGAACCAGCCTGGAACTTCTACCCCGATTGGCTCCTCCTCGCCGCCATCGACACCTACCAGCAGCTGCTCGGAACCACTCCTGATCCCGCCTGGGAAGGGTGCAGGGAGGTGGCGCTGGCGGCAGGGCCGTGGTGGCCATTCGCCGACGTCGCGGTCATGAGCGAACACCCCACGTTTCTGCGGGTTAATGGGCAGGGCCAGTTGCGCTGCGAGGACGAGCCGGCGGTCGTCTGGCTCGACGGCAGTCAGACGTGGGCCCGCGACGGCAACGTCCTTCCGCCACCGTGACCAGCGGTCACGGACGGGCGAGCGGCTCGCGCCCCGATATCTCTGCTGACCGGGGCCATGCGGGGACGACGGGGCGGCCAGGCTCTCGCACCGGGCTGGCCGCCCGCGCCACGTCGTGCACGGCTGCTGGATCGGCCGGGGGCAGGGTCAGGAGGCGCAGGTGTTGAGCATGCTCTGCAGCGCGGACTTCTCCGACGACTGCAGGCTCAGCCCCCAGGCATACTTCACGGTGATCCACATCTTGCTGTAGGTGCATCGGTAGGACGACAGCGGCGGCTGCCGCGGCAGCCATCAGGCCAGAGTCCTTGCTGCTACCTCGTTGGCGCTCTTCGCGGGCATTGCCGCGGGTGCCTGCTCATCGGAGGACCGAGCAGCCGTGGCTTCGGCGAAGTGTGCGCTGCCGGTAGCCCAGAGGGCCGGCTTACGTCACGCCAGACTGAGCCCGACTTGGGCTCACCGCCGCTGCGCACCGACGGCGGCAGATGAGCATCCGTCGCTGCCGCCAGCGCCTGCGGGTCTCGCAGCATCGAGCAGCCGTCTACTATCCTCCGGTGGGTTCACCCAAGACTCCCTGGGTGAACGATGGCAGGATGAAGAGTCTCGTGTCACTCGATTGGACCTAGCGCGTGAGCCAATTCTCGGTCTCCATTGCGACGATGGTACTTCGTTCCGGGTCGGAAATTCGCCTACCTGAACGTGGAATTACCGCAGTAGTAGGTGGTAATAACGTCGGCAAATCTAGCCTGTTGTCAGAGACCGTCGCTTGGCTGGGGCGACACCGGGGCGATCTGCAAATCCCAAAGAATGTGCTCGACCGGGCGGTTTTGCGCAAGCGGGCCACTGACGATGATCTCTTGGCTTGGCTGCGGGAGAGCGGTTTCTCGTTGCCTACAGGAAACTTCGCCTGGCCTGGCAGCAGTCCGGGAATTGAAGAGAGTTACGTAAGGCATCTGTGGAACGGCGACGACGAGGCTGTTGGTCAGCTCTTGCAGTTCTTCGTCCATCGTTCTGAGGCGATCTCACGGGCGGGTTATGCGACGGGCACCGGCCGAAGAGAGAACATTGAACAGTCGCCCACTCATCCCATGCATTATCTAGAGGACGACCCCGAACTGCTTCAAGAACTCAGCGACACCTGCGTCAGAATCTTTCGGATCCCGCTTACACTTGATCGGCTGAGCAACACGGTTTCGTTCAGGATCGGGAAGACGAAGGTGCCTGCGCCGCCAATTGATGCGGTGACCAAGGAATATCGAGACTCTCTGACATCTCTTCCACTCTTGGCCGAGCAAGGCGATGGCATGCGGAGTCTTTTAGGTCTATTACTGACCGTGATGACCTCCTCGTTTCCAATTGTCCTAGTTGACGAGCCAGAGGCGTTCCTTCACCCGCCTCAGGCGTTCGAGCTCGGTCGCATTCTCGGGGAAATCGCAGTTCGGCGCGAGATTCAAATCGTCATTGCTACACACGATCGAAGCCTGATCGCGGGCCTGCTCGAAGCGGAGCAGCAGGTATCGATTGTCAGACTTGATCGTTCCGGGAATGTGACTAAGGCCTCACAACTCAACAGCGTCGAGGTAAAGTCGCTTTGGAGCGACTCGGTCTTGCGCTACTCGAATGCGCTAGAGGGCCTATTTCATCACCTCGTGGTCCTAGCTGAAGGTGACGACGACTGCCGATTCTATCGGGCTGCCCTTGATTCACTAGACGCAAGTTCCGCTATCGAGATCCCGCCCAGTGAAGTTTTGTTCGTCCCGACTGGCGGCAAAGATGGTATGGCGAAAGTGGCGAAGGCTTTGATCGCACTCGGGGTTCGAGTCGTCGCCACGCCCGATTTGGACATTCTGGATGATGCTAGCAAGTTAAAGTCTTTGGTAATGCAGTTTGGGGGTCGATGGGACGAGATAGAGCAGGATTACAATAATGCCACTAGGATTTTCAGGAGTCAGTATGTTCCAGCTCGAAAGTCTGATGTTTTAAAGGCATTGCAGGCGGTACTGTCCTCCGATCCTGATGAATCGTTTGACGAGGCGGCAGCGCGAGAAGTGAGGGCGCAAATGCGCATTAACGAGAGCCCCTGGAAGGCGCTCAAACGGTACGGTATGGCCGCATTTTCCAGCGGCGAAAGTCATGCCGCTGCGCTGCGACTGTTGGAGCGCCTTGACAGTATGGGAATCTGCCTCGTGCGGCAGGGTGAGTTGGAGCGCTTCGCTCCAAGCTTGGCCGTTCGCAAGGGTCCCGCGTGGCTTCCAGCAGCAATAGCTGCCGGAGCGCACGAGAGTGAGCCGGCCAAGGAACATCTGAGAAGGATCGTTCAATCACGAGCGTAGGTGCTATGCGGCTTCACTGCGAATCAAGCTGACCTGCTCGTTCACGCCTCGAGAGTCAAAACTGACGGGACCGGCCACTGTGGGCGAAGTGTCGCTTGCAGCGCCGGGTCGCCAGGCCGCGCCCGTCGTAGTTCCCTGGCAAATGTCGCACTTCAACGGACGGAGATCTGTCGCGCATCTCTTGTCGAACGACGCGTCGACAGCCCGTCGGCCCGTACGTTTGTTCGACTAGATTGTGCTAGTGGAGGTACGGGGGCGCTGGTGGAACGGGTCGGTGCGCCACGAGGCGCTAGGGTCTGCTGCATCGATAGGTGACATCTGAGATGGCTTGCCCTGTGGGCGGGCTGGAAGGATGCCGCTGTGCCGAAGCCTTACCCCCGAGAGTTCCGCGATGACGTGGTGCGTGTCGCTCATGACCGCGAGGCGGGAGTGACCGTCGAGCAAATCGCGAAGGACTTCGGGGTGCACCCGATGACGTTGTTCAAGTGGCTGCGTCAGGCCGACGTCGACGCCGGCGCCACGCCCGGGACGGCCAGCAGTGAGTCGGCCGAGTTGCGCGAAGCGCGCAAGCGCATCAGGTTGTTGGAGCAGGAGAACGAGGTCCTGCGCCGGGCCGCTGCCTACTTGTCGCAGGCGCATCTGCCGGGAAAAGGCTCTACCCGCTCGTGAGCGAGCTGGCCGCCGACGGGATCCCCGTGGCGGTGACGTGCCGGGTATTGAAGATCGCTCGTCAGCCCTACTACCGGTGGCTGGCCCGACCCGTCACCAGCGCCGAGCAGGTGGCGGCGTATCGGGCCAACGCGTTGTTCGACGCCCACCGTGATGATCCGGAGTTCGGCTACCGGTTCCTGGTCGACGAGGCCCGCGACGCCGGGCAGCCGATGGCCGATCGCACCGCGTGGCGGATCTGCTCCGGTAACGGCTGGTGGAGTGCGTTCGGCAAGAGGAAGCGTCGCGGCAAGGGCGGCAAGGTAGGCCCACCTGTGCATGACGATCTCGTGCGCCGGGACTTCACCGCCGATGGCCCGAACCGGCTGTGGCTGGCCGACATCACCAAGCAACCACACCGCTGAGGGCAAGCTCTATCTTTGCGCGATCAAGGACGTCTGGTCCCACCGGATCGTCGGCTACTCCATCGACTCGCGGATGAAGTCCCGCCTGGCCGTCGCCGCACTGGGCAACGCCGCCGCCAGACGCGGTGACCTGGCGGGCTGCATTCTGCACACCGACCGCGGATCCCAATTCCGGTCCAGGAAGTTCGTCCGAGCCCTCAACCGCCACCACATGGCCGGATCGATGGGCCGTGTCGGCGCTGCCGGAGACAACGCCGCCATGGAATCCTTCTTCGGACTCCTGCAGAACAACGTCCTGAACCGGCGATCGTGGACCACCCGCGAGCAACTACGGATCGCGATCGTGACCTGGATCGAACGGACCTACCACCGCCGCCGACACCAGCGGTCGCTGTCCCGGTTGACCCCCGTTGAATTCGAAACCATCATGCACCCACCGGCCAGTCAGGCCGCGTGACTACACCTGTCACCTGCCGGTGCAGCAGACCCCGCCGACCGCAAAGCGGGCGTGGCTGGCATCGAATGGCTACAGCCGCGTTCTGATCCAGTTGCGATCCTCGCCCGGCACGACGGCCTGGCGCAGCCCGACGAGCAGCTGCCCATCGAGGCGCTGCTGCACCATGTTGCGATCCTCGCCCGGCACGACGGCCGGGCGCAGCCACGTCACCCCGGACGGCTTGTCACCGGCCCGGTAGTTGCGATCCTCGCCCAGCACGACGGCCGGGCGCAGCGTCGAGCACGTCCGCCGGGTCGACCCGCGCACCCTGGCCGTTGCGATCCTCGCCCGGCACGACGGCCGGGCGCAGCGTTCGGGGCGTCTCCGCCGCCGGCCACGTCGCCGTTGTTGCGACCCTTTCTCTGGCCTACTTAGAACTCCTAACAGAATGATCTAGGGGTTTTGTCCTTGATGGATGGTTGACTAGAGTGTTCGGCCGTGAGGAGGGGTGAGCAGCCGCCGTGGGTCGTCTCGGACGAGTTGTGGGCGGAGATCGAGTCGCTGTTGCCGCCCCGTGCACCGCGCAGGCACCGGTTCCCGGGCCGTAAGCCCCTCGATGACCGCAAGGTGTTGTGGGGGATCTTGTTCGTGCTCTACACCGGGATTCCGTGGGAGTACCTGCCTCAGGAGCTCGGCTTCGGGTCGGGGATGACCTGTTGGCGCCGGTTGCGGGGCTGGAACGACGCCGGCGTGTGGTAGCGACTGTACGAAGTCCTGCTCGGCAAACTGCGGGCCGCGGACCAGCTGGACATGTCCCGGGCGGTGATCGACGGCTCCCACGTCCGGGCGCTCAAGGGCGGCCCAAAACCGGTCCGAGCCCGGTCGACCGCCGCCGCTCGGGCTCGAAACACCACGTCATCACCGGCGCGGGCGGAATCCCCCTCGCCGTCAGCCTGACCGGCGGCAACCGCCACGACGTCACCCAACTGATGCCCCTGGTCGACAAGATCCCACCGATCAGAGGCATCCGCGGTCGACCCCGACAACGACCGAAGCGGCTCTACGCCGACCGCGGCTACGACTACGACTGCTACCGCCGGGACCTGCGAGCCAAGGGCATCACCCCGGTCATCGCCCGACGCGGCGTCGCCCACGGCTCCGGCCTCGGCACCCGACGGTGGGTCATCGAGCAGACCATCGCCCTGCTGCACTGGTTCCGTCGCCTCCGCATCCGCTGGGAGGTCCGCGACGACATCCACGAAGCCTTCCTCACCCTCGCCTGCGCCATCATCTGCTGGCGACGACTCCAACGCTCAAAGAGTTAGGAGCTCTTAGGCGTGTTGCAAGGTACTCAGGAGGGACACGGGAGCTTTGAGGACGCAAGGGAGCCGAAGCGGAGCCGCTCACTCACCCATTGCAGAGAGTGCCATCGCTGTACGTGATGCTCGGCGCCTCACCCTCAACGCAGCTGCTGATTCCCTATCGCTAACGACGCCGTCAGGGATCAGGAAGGGTACAGCACGGAGGCGTGTTGAACCCTGGTATGGGTGGCGGCACCGTGGCCTGACGGGTCACATGACCCGTTCCGGTCTTGACGGCGTCAGGCGGTCACCCTGCTTGGGGGCGCTCCTTGACGAACGGAAGAATGGATCCTCGTGTCAGGTGGACAGACGCGCATTGTGCGCCGCGCGAGCCGGAGATCCTGGCGAGCCGACCCATGATCGACTTCAAATCAGATGGCGGTCGAGCGTACCGCTACGATCCCAACCGGCCACTGGGCGGGCCGGGTAGTTACGGCATGGCATTCGAGGCTCTAGCCGCAGACGGCTCCCCGGTCGCGGTCAAGGTTGTCGCGCTCAGCGGCAGCGCCGCGGACGCGAAGCTTGCCGAACGCGAGGTCACCATCGGGCGGTCGCTGCCAGCGGCCGCTGAGGGGCATCTACTGCCCTTGCTCGACGTCGCTCACCTCCGCGACCAGTTGATTTTGGTCATGCCACGTGCCTGCCGAAGCCTTGCCGACCTGATTGCGGCCGAGGCACCGCTAGATCCCGAAGGAACCAGCGAGATCTTGCTGCAAGTCGCCACCGCCTTGCAGAGCCTCGCGGCCGCGAGCGTGTTGCACCGCGACATCAAGCCTGCAAACATCCTGGAGCTGGATGGGCGCTGGCATCTCGCCGACTTCGGAATCTCTCGGCTGATGACCGCCGCGGCCAGCACCCTGACGTTTCGCGGTGGCGGGACAAGCGAGTATCGGGCACCCGAGCTGTGGCGTGGGGGAGACGAGAAGGTCGGTAGCGACCTCTACGCGCTCGGGTGCATTGGTTACGAGCTGTTGACCGGCGTGAAGGCGTTCCCGGGGCCACACTTTCGTGACCAACACCTCGGTGTCGTGCCCGAGCTGCCAGCTGGCACGCCGGCTCAACTTCGCGGAGCCATCATGGATCTGCTGGCCAAGGAGCCAGCGTCGCGTCCCCCGGATGCACGTGCGGTCATCGATATTCTGCGACCTCGACCGTGGCTAGGCCGAGGTCAGCGTGGTCTGCAAGCAATGCGGGCACACTCGGCTCGTGCGCGGCTCGCCCGGGAAGCCGCAGCCATCCGTGTGGACGAGTACGCCGAGCAGCAGCGCCAGGCTGGTCTGCGGTGGGACCACCTTTGGAAGACCGTCGTGCGCCACGCATTCGCCGCCGTGCCCGACGCCGAGGCAGGTGAGGCGGCGAATGGCGAGCCGTTCTTGATCGTTGGTGACGCACGACTTCTGGTACGCCTGCAAGCGCCCCAGGTGCCGCTGTCGCCGCTGCTGATGGTGGGCCAGCTGGTGGCCACGATGCGGGATTACCCGGGTGACGCCGTACCGGCGAATCTCGCCTGCCTCTGGATTGACGAGCAACCTGAGTGGCTCATCCTTCGAGCGGCGACCACGCCTGGACCGAACAAGATGGCGGGTATTGGCGTCGGCTGCCACCAGGTCGAATGGGCCGAGGATACCTTACTTCTTAAGGGAAGAAATCCCACTATGCGAGAGGCGGCGACGGCGGATCTGATCCTCGAGCTGTTCGACGAGGCCATCGCTGTCTCCGACTGAATCGGTGCTCCGACACCTCCGCGATCCTCTGACGCGCGGACATCGCTGCGATCGGGGTCTGGACGCCCACGGCCGGAGGTCGACGGTGACGTACGCGCGCTGAAGACCGGGACGATCCAGCCTCCGCCTCCGCTCCCGTCGACTGCCGCGTCTGGCTACTGTGGGATTCCGGCGCTTCTTGCGCACCCTGGGCGGGCGTTTCAGGCCCTCGTCGAGCCACAGCCGGCGGGTGCGTTTCCGGTTGACCACCAGCCCCTCGCGGGCGGCGATCGCGTGGGCCTTGCGCCACCCCCACCGCGGATACTGCGCGGAGATCTGCCGCAGCCGCGCCCGAAGCACCTCATCAGCGTCACGAGGAACCGGCGCCGGCCGGCGTTGCGCCGATCGGTGCTGCCCGGCCAGCCGGCACGCACGTCGTTGGGACACTCCGAAGCGCTGCTGCAGCACCGTCACGGCGCGGCGGCGGCGCTCCGGACTCACCAGTTTCCCCGGTTCAGCTCCTTGAGCATGTCGATGTCCAACAGCTGATCGGCGACGATCTTCTTCAGCCGGGCGTTCTCCCGCTCCAGGTCCTTGAGCCGTTTGGCGTCATCGGCTTTCATCCCGCCGTACTGCGCCACCCACCGGTGCCAGGTCGCCTCGGAAATCTCCAGCTGCTTGCACACCTCGGGCAAGGCCGAGCCCTGCCCGATCAGCTTCTCGCCCTCACGCAGCTTGCGGATGATCTGCTCCGGCGTGTGCCGCCGTCGAGTACCCATCGTGATGATCCCTCCCAGCCCCATCATGGGGCATCGGGCTCTCACAACAGGTGGACCACTTCACCGGGACCCAGTCAGACGGACGCCGGTGCGGTTGATGGCAGCTGCGGCCCGCAAGGTCACGAAGTGCCTCCGCCCTCTGCATGACGCTGCGGACGTTCAGCTGTACCTGCCTGTGGGCGTTAACCCGTACGCCGACAGGCTGCGGTGGTGGCCAGGATCGACCTGTTTTGGACCGCCCTTGAGCGGCCGGACGTGGGAGCCGTCGATCACCGCCCGACAGGTCATGTCGAGCTGCACGAGTGGCCCGTAGCCCAGCAGGGCCTTGTGCAGCTGTCGCCAGGTGCCAGCGTCTTTACAGTCCTGCAAGCGGCGCCAGCAGGTCGTCCCTGACCCGACCGAGCACTCGCGGCAGGTACTCCCACGGGATGCCGTTAGAGCACGTACAGGACTACGCACGAAACCTTGCGGTTATCCAGCGGTTCCCGGCCCGGGTAACAACACCGCCGTGGTGCACGGGTTGGCAGCAGCGGTGCGATCTCAGCCCACAGGTCGCCCAGGACGATCCACAGCGGCATGAACGCATCGGAGCTGGTTGCCGTGCTGGCGTCGTCTCCGTCCGGCAACCAGCGCCTACACAGATCCGCTGGGCCTCCGGGGGCATTGCACCCGTCATCCGGCCGAGGATTCACACTGGTGCGGTGGAGACTGGTGGGATTGAGTCAGCTCGAACCTGGCTGTTGACAGGCCAGCTGGCTCGCTTCGTTGGCTTGCCCGAATCTGCCTGGCTTGATGTCAAGTCAGGGCCGTACCGACTCGACAACCCCGGAAGCGCAGCAGAACTGGCCAAGGACGTTGCCGCGTTCGCGAACGGAGGCGGTGGCCTGCTCCTAGTTGGGTTTTCCACCCGGCGTGAGGGCGCCCGCGAGATTATCGACAAGCTTCGGCCGGTGCCGAGCGGCCTAGGCCGTGTTTGGTAAGGGGTCGGCGGGTGGTGAGGTGCCGGCGTGGCGGTGATCGATAAAGGCTGAGGTCTCCGG
>NZ_MUYZ01000237.1:0-11053 GCF_003013775.1 Micromonospora sp. MH33 | reverse complement strand
CAACACCGCCTCCTACCGCATCACCGTCGACAACCTCGCCGACTGGATCGCCACCCGCGGCTACAGCGCCTCCTGACGATCCGACAGCGCGAACCAACAGCAACAACGAGAGGGCCCGACCCCACCGGGGGTCGGGCCCTCTCGGCGTCCGGTCAGCGGTCGCCGGCGTGCACGCGCTCGTCGGCCTCGTCGGGCACCTCGGCAGACTCCAGGTGCCGGGCGCGGCGGCGCAGCCACCAGGTGCTGGCCAGGCCGGCGAGCACCGCGAGGGCCAGCCCGGCCCAGGAGATGTCCTTGAGCCAGTGCTCGGCCGCCCGGCCCACCGAGAAGAGCAGGTAGGTGGTGCCGAACGCCCAGACCAGGCCGCCGGCCGCGTTGGCCAGCAGGAACCGGCGGTACGGCACGTGCAGCGCCCCGGCCAGCGGGCCGGCAAGGATGCGGAGCAGGGCGACGAACCGCCCGAAGAAGACTGCCCAGACACCGTGCCGGGCGAAGCTCTGTTCGGCGCGGGCGAGCTGTGCCGGGCCGAGGTGCTTGGGGAAGCGCCGGCCCAGCCGGTGGAGCAGTGGTCGCCCGCCGCGGCGGCCCACGGCGTATCCGATGGAGTCGCCGATGATGGCGCCGGCGGCGGCCGCGGTGGCCACCCACTCGGGCTCGACCACCCCGGTGGCGGCGAGCAGGGCGGAGCTGACCAGCACGATCTCGCCGGGGAGCGGGATGCCCATGCTCTCCACGCCGATGACCCCGGCGACGATCAGATAGAGCACGCCCGGGGGCAGCGCGGAGAGCCAGTGCTGCACGTCGACCACCCCCGAACCCTACCCGCGGGGGCTCAGTCGACGGGGGCGAGGAACTCCAGTCGGTTGCCGTGCGGGTCGTACGTGTGGAACCGGCGCATGCCGGGAATCTCGTCGTCGCCCCAGGTCACGGGGTACCCGGCGGCGTCGAGCCGGGCGGCCAGCCCGTCCAGGTCGGGGCGGAGCAGGGCCGGGTGCGCCTTGCGGGCGGGCCGGAAGTCGTCCTCGACGCCGAGGTGCAGCTCCGCGCCGTACCCGGTGAACCAGCAACCACCGCGGGCGGCGAGGGCCGGCGGTTTGGGCTTCTCGACCAGGCCGAGCAGGCCGGCGTAGAACGCCCGCGAGGTTTCCTCGGAGCCGCGCGGGCAGGCGAGCAGGACGTGATGGATCATGATGCCACCTCCTCGTCCCGAACCCTGGCATGAGGTTGCGCGAATAGCAAGACGGACGTACGGTTTTGTTGAGACCGACGCGGGTAAGTGTTGCCTAACCACGGCGGCGCCCCGGCCGGTGCGACAAACTGCTCAGGACTACTCACGGTCGCTGGTGTGAAGGAGTACGACGTGGCGAGCCTCGACACCTTCGGTGCGAAGACCCAGCTACGCGTCGGAGACGCGAGCTACGAGATTTTCAGGATCGACAAGGTGGAGGGCCACGACCGGCTGCCCTACAGCTTGAAGATCCTGCTGGAGAACCTGCTGCGGACCGAGGACGGCGCGAACATCACGGCCGACCACATCCAGCAGCTCGGCGCGTGGGACCCCACCGCCGACCCGAGCGTGGAGATCCAGTTCACCCCGGCCCGGGTGCTGATGCAGGACTTCACCGGCGTGCCCTGCGTCGTGGACCTGGCCACCATGCGCGAGGCCGTCCGTGACCTCGGCGGCGACGCCACCAAGGTGAACCCGCTCGCCCCGGCCGAGCTGGTCATCGACCACTCGGTCATCGCCGACCTGTTCGGCCGCGAGGACGCCTTCGAGCGCAACGTCGAGCTGGAGTACGAGCGCAACAAGGAGCGCTACCAGTTCCTGCGCTGGGGCCAGACCGCGTTCAACGAGTTCAAGGTCGTCCCGCCGGGCACCGGCATCGTGCACCAGGTCAACATCGAGTACCTGGCCCGCACCGTCATGGAGCGCAACGGCCAGGCGTACCCGGACACCGTGGTCGGCACCGACTCGCACACCACGATGGTCAACGGCCTGGGCGTGCTCGGCTGGGGCGTCGGCGGCATCGAGGCCGAGGCCGCGATGCTCGGCCAGCCGGTCAGCATGCTGATCCCGCGGGTCGTCGGCTTCAAGCTCTCCGGCGAGATGCCGGCCGGCACCACCGCCACCGACCTGGTGCTCACCATCACCGAGATGCTCCGCAAGCACGGCGTGGTCGGCAAGTTCGTCGAGTTCTACGGCCCGGGCGTGAGCGCGGTGCCGCTGGCCAACCGGGCCACCATCGGCAACATGTCCCCGGAGTACGGCTCCACCGTCGCGATCTTCCCGATCGACGCCGAGACCGTCCGCTACCTGGAGCTGACCGGCCGCGACGCGCAGCAGGTCGCGCTGGTCGAGGCGTACGCCAAGGAGCAGGGCCTCTGGCACGACCCGGCGCGCGAGCCCGAGTACTCGGAGCGGCTGGAGCTGGACCTCAGCACCATCGAGCCGTCCCTGGCCGGCCCGAAGCGCCCGCAGGACCGGGTGCCGCTGGGCTCCGCCAAGACGCTGTTCCGCTCGGCGCTCACCGACTACGTCGCCGCCGGCGACCTGGGCGGCGCGGACAAGCAGATCAAGCCGGGCGTGGCCCGCGAAGAACTGCCCCGCGGCGCGAACGGCCCGGCCGACGAGGCCAGCGCCGAGTCCTTCCCGGCCAGCGACCCGCCGGCCAACGAGTTCAGCGACCCGGCCGACGAGCCGCGCGACCTGGAGACCGCCGCGGCGGGCGCCGGTGGCCGCGCCACCAACCCGGTCCGGGTGACCGGCGCCGACGGCGTCGAGTACGAGCTGGACCACGGTGCCGTGGTGATCGCCGCGATCACCTCCTGCACCAACACCTCGAACCCGCAGGTCATGATCGGTGCCGCGCTGCTGGCCCGGAACGCCGTGGACAAGGGCCTGGCCCGCAAGCCGTGGGTGAAGACCACCCTGGCCCCGGGCTCCAAGGTCGTCATGGACTACTACGACCGCGCCGGCCTCACGCCCTACCTGGAGAAGCTCGGCTTCAACCTGGTCGGCTACGGCTGCACCACCTGCATCGGCAACTCCGGCCCGCTGCCGGAGGAGGTCTCCGCCGCGGTCAACGAGGGCGACCTGGCTGTCGTCTCGGTGCTCTCCGGCAACCGCAACTTCGAGGGCCGGATCAACCCGGACGTCAAGATGAACTACCTGGCGTCCCCGCCGCTGGTGGTCGCGTACGCGCTCGCCGGCACCATGGACATCGACCTGGCCAACGAGCCGATCGGCGAGGACTCCGAGGGCAACCCGGTGTTCCTGCGGGACATCTGGCCGAACAGCGCCGAGATCCAGGACGTCATCGCCTCGGCGATCGGCGCCACCGGCTTCAGCGCCGCGTACGCGGACGTGTTCGCCGGTGACGAGCGCTGGCAGTCGCTGCCGACCCCGACCGGCGACACCTTCGCCTGGGCCGGCGACTCCACCTACGTCCGGAAGCCCCCGTACTTCGAGGGCATGGCGAAGGACCCGCAGCCGGTGCAGGACATCAGCGCGGCTCGGGTGCTGGCCAAGCTGGGCGACTCGGTGACCACCGACCACATCTCCCCGGCCGGCTCGATCAAGGCGGACTCCCCCGCCGGCAAGTACCTCGCCGAGCACGGCGTGGCGCGGCACGAGTTCAACTCGTACGGCTCCCGCCGAGGTAACCACGAGGTGATGATCCGGGGCACCTTCGCCAACATCCGGCTGCGCAACCAGCTGGTCCCGGGCGTCGAGGGCGGCTTCACGGTCAACCACCTGACCGGCGAGCAGACCTCGATCTACGACGCCTCCATGGCGTACCAGGAGGCGGGCGTCCCGCTGGTCATCCTGGCCGGCAAGGAGTACGGCTCCGGCTCGTCCCGCGACTGGGCCGCCAAGGGCACCATGCTGCTCGGGGTGAAGGCGGTCATCGCCGAGTCGTACGAACGGATCCACCGCTCGAACCTGATCGGCATGGGCGTCCTGCCGCTGCAGTTCCCGGTCGACACCACCGCCGAGTCGCTGGGCCTGACCGGCACGGAGACCTTCTCGATCAGCGGCGTCACCGCGCTCAACGAGGGCGACACCCCGCGCACCGTCAAGGTCACCACCGACACCGGCGTGGAGTTCGACGCCGTGGTCCGCATCGACACCCCCGGTGAGGCGGACTACTACCGGCACGGCGGCATCCTGCAGTACGTGCTGCGTCGCATGATCGCCAGCTGACGTCGTACCCGACGGAGGGCCCCTTCCCGCGCTCGCGGGAAGGGGCCCTCCGGCGTTTCCCGCTCCCTACTCGTCGGGCGCGCCTGAGGTGGGCTAACGTATTAGCTAAGGAGGTGGATCGTGACAGCCGAAGCGGCAGGCCAGTACAACATTCACGACGCCAAGACGAATCTCTCCCGGATCATCGAGCGCGTCGAGCACGGCGAGGAGATTGTGATCAGCCGTGCTGGCACCCCGGTCGCCAAGGTAATTCCGCTCCGTCCCAAGGCTCGCACCGGCCGTGGGTCGCTCCGTGGCCAGCTCATCCTGCGCGAGGGCTGGGACTCCGACGCCGTCAACGACTCGATCGCCGCTGACTTCGGTTTGCCCGGATGAGCCTTCTGCTCGACACCCACGTGGTGCTGTGGTGGATGACCGACGACTCGACCCTCTCGGCCGACCTCAAGGACCTGATCGACACCCAGCCCGATGTGTACATCAGTGCGGTGACGGTATGGGAAGTGGCGATCAAGCAGGCGGTGGGGAAGTTGGCCGGGCCACCCGACCTCGCGGCGCGGCTATGTCAGGCTGGCCTGCGGGAGTTGCCGATCCGCCACGACCACGCTGTTGAAGCCGGGCGGCTCCCGCCGATCCATCGAGATCCATTCGACCGGATGCTGATCGCCCAGGCCCGGCATGAAGGACTTACTCTCGTCACCCGAGACGGCCATATCCAGAAGTACGACGTAGCGATGCTCTCCGCCTGACTCAGTCGGCGGCCCTCGGAGCCAGCGAGCACGACCGCCCCGACTTCCGACGGACCGGTCGACGTCGCCCGGGACCGGCCGGCTCGGGCAACGCGTCGCGACGGACCCCCTCGACCAACACGAACAGCTCTCGCTTTGCGGTGGCGAGGCCCCGGGAATCGAGCTGGTAACCCTCGATCCAGGTCCATCCGTAGGGCGGGTGCCGGTCGGGGATCTCACGGATCACGCGGACGCTGATCGGGACTGCGAACTGCGGGGAGGCGGCGCGGGACAGGAAGACCACGTCGCCGGCGCCGAGCCGCGAACCCGGCCCCCTGCTCATCGCAGCCTCAGCGCGACCGCGCGGGCCTCCTCGTCGGTCAGCGGCAGGAACCAGAGGAAGCGCCGGACGATGGCGACCGGGTCCGGGCCCCCGGGCTGGCCGCGAAGGTCACGGATCGCCTGGCGGGTGATCCGGGAGTACTCGGGGATCAGGGTCGCGCGCCGGGCCGCGTCCGTCGGGGTCGCCCGCAGCGCCGGGCAGGGCCAGTCCCGACCGCAGGCGTCGCACGTCCAGGCCGGGCCGCAGGCGGTGTGCGCGACGCGTGGGCCGCCCCGGGATCGCCAGCGCGTTGCGGGCGGGACGTTCGTCACCCGGCCGGGGCCCCGGTACGGAGAAACGAGCGGCCCGATCGGTCCGGGCACGACCGGGCGGGCCGGCGGTGGATCGTTCGCCGGCTCCGGGGCCGGCTTCGGCTTCTCCTCGGGCATCTTGCGCTCCCTCCTCGACTCCGTCTACAAAGCACCTTGCCGAGGGTTGCGGAGCAATCACACCGCGTAGAAGTATTTCCTCCTGACGTTCGGAACGTTCCGAGAGGGCCTGAGGATGAATCGAGCCGTACAGGCAGCGATGGCCGAGAGCGGGCATACAGCGGACAGCCTTGCAGCTCAGGTAGGTGTCGATCCGAAGACTGCGGCGAAGTGGGCCAGCAAAGGACGGATCCCACAGACGCGACATCGGGCACGGGTCGCGCAGCTCCTCGGCCGGAACGTTGAGGAGCTGTGGCCGGACGCGCTGAAACGCCGGGAGCCGGCCTGGTTCCGACCCTGGGCTGACATCGAGCGCGAGGCGCTGTCGCTGCGGTCGTTTCAGCTCGCGTGGGTACCCGGCCTTCTTCAGACGAAGGCATATGCGCTGGCGACGCTGGCCGGCGAGGCGTTGACGCCGGCCGAGGCTGGCAACCTCGCGGAGGCGCGCCTGAGCCGACAATCCATCCTGCGACGGGAGCGCGCGCCGCTGCTCGTCGCGGTCATCGACGAGGGTGTCCTGCGTCGCACCCTCGACGAGGACCGACCCATGATGCGCGAGCAGTGCGACCGGCTCGCCGAGCAGGCCGCGCTACCGAATGTGTCCATTTTCGTCGTGCCCGCCGACGTAGGCATGTATCCGGGCCTGGGCGGGCCGTTCACGATCGCCGATATGCCGGAAGGCGCGCGAGTCGGCCACGTGGACAGCCAGGCCCAGGCACAGATCATCGACCGGGCCGCCGACGTTGCTACGCTGGATCGACGGTGGGAACGCATCCGCGGCGTGGCCCTGTCGCGTGCGCAATCCCTGGAACTCATCAGAGAAGCGGCGGCATCATGGACCTGACCGGCGCGCGGTGGCGCAAGAGCACGAAGAGCGGAAACAACGGCGGTGACTGCGTCGAGGTCGCGGACAACCTCGCGGGCGTCGTCGGCGTACGCGACTCGAAGGACCCGGCCGGGCCGGTGCTCACCTTCGACCCGACCGCCTGGACGCGGTTCGTGGAGCAGACCAAGCGCGGCTGACCAACGCACCGGAACCCCCCGGCAGGTGCCGGGGGGTTCCGCGTCTCTCCGGAGCGGACAGCCGTGCGCCGGTCCACGGAGAGGACTTGTCAGGCGCTCGTCAGGATGACCAGTTGCTGGGTCGCGCGGGTCATCGCGACATAGCGGTCGACCGCTCCCTCGATGCCGGTGCCGAACGCCTCCGGGTCGATGAGGACGACCAGGTCGAATTCGAGTCCCTTGGCCAGCTCCGGGGTCAGCGACCGGACCCGGGACGTCGCCCGGAACGTGGGGTCGCCGATGACGCAGGCCGTCCCCTCGGCGTGCGCGGCGAGCCAGGTGTCGAGGATCGAATCCAGCTCGGAGACGGACCCGTGTACGACGGGGACGTCGCTGCCGCGGATGGAGGTCGGCACGTTGGCGTCCGGGAGCACGGCCCGGATGACCGGCTCGGCTTCCGCCATGACCTCCTTCGGGGTGCGGTAGTTGACGGTCAGGGAGGCCAGGTTGATCCGGTCGAGTCCGATCCGCTCCAGCCGTTCCCGCCACGACTCGGTGAACCCGTGCCGGGCCTGGGCGCGGTCCCCGACGATGGTGAAGCTCCGGGACGAGCAGCGGAGCAACAGCATCTGCCACTCCGCGTCGGTCAGTTCCTGAGCCTCGTCCACCACGATGTGCGCGAACGGGCCGGCGAGCCGGTCCGGATCGGCGCTGGGCAGTGCGGCCTCGTCGACCAGGGCGTCCCGCAGGTCCTGCTGGCGCAGCATGGTCAGCAGACCCTCACCGTCGTCGTAGACGTCGGCGGCGATGAGGTCGTCCACGACCGTGGCCATCCGCGCGCGTTCGGCGGCGACGGTGGCTTCGTGCCGGCGGTTGCGCCGTGACGCCTCCGGGTCGCCGAGCCGCTGCCGTGCCG
The DNA here is from genome assembly GCF_003013775.1 of Micromonospora sp. MH33. Classification (NCBI taxonomy): domain Bacteria; kingdom Bacillati; phylum Actinomycetota; class Actinomycetes; order Micromonosporales; family Micromonosporaceae; genus Micromonospora; species Micromonospora sp. MH33. The sequence goes on along the minus strand of NZ_MUYZ01000237.1, from coordinate 3,396 downwards.
CGTCCAGGAGCGGCAGGTCGGAGACCGTCCAGGCCCGCGGGTCGCCACGCTGGAGCTTCCGGACCTCGTCGGGGCTGAGCCAGGGAGCGCACCTGCGCAGGTAGGCCGGCACCGACCACAGGTCGCCGACCAGGTCGGTCGCTTCGAGCAGCGGCCAGGCGCGGTGGAGGGTCGTGCGCAGTTCCCGGTTCTGCTCCAGCGACCGGCGGACCAGGTCGTCCGGCTCGTCGCCGTCGTACTTCTCCAGCAGGATCGTGAGCAGTTCCGCCCAGATCTCGTCGCGCGCCTCGTTGTGCGGGGTACCGGGTCCCGGCGCCGCGAACGCCTCGGCCCAGTCGTCGGCGCTCAGCCGGATGTCGGACTCGCCGGTCGTGACGGTCAGCCCCTTGGCCGGCGGCTCCTCGTAGAACCTGACGGCCGCCTCGATCGCCCGCACCAGGTCCGCGGACGACTTCAGGCGCGCCACCTCCGGGTCCGTCTCGATGCTCGCCCCGGCACCCTCGGGAACGAGGTCCCGCAGGGTGCAGGTCTGCACGTCCTCCTCGCCGAGGCTGGGCAGGACATCGGCGACGTAGGCCAGGTAGGGCTGGTGCGGACCGACGAACAGCACGCCGCCCTGGCGGTGACCGAGGCGCGGGTCGGAGTAGAGCAGGTACGCGGTGCGGTGCAGAGCGACGACGGTCTTCCCGGTGCCCGGACCGCCGTCGACGACGAGAGCGCCACGGGAGCCCGCCCGGATGATGGCGTCCTGGTCGGCCTGGATGGTGCCGAGCACGTCCCGCATCCGGTTCGACCGGCTGCTGCCCAGGCTGGCGATGAAGGCGGACTGGTCGTCGAGCGCGGCGTGCCCCTCCAGGCCGTCCGGGGTGAACACCTCGTCCCAGTAGTCGATGACGCGGCCGCGGGTCCAGCGGTAGCGGCGGCGGCTGGCCAGACCCATCGGGTTGGCGTGGGTCGCTCCGAAGAACGGCTCGGCCGCGGGGGACCGCCAGTCGACCAGCAGCCGGCGACCCGCGCTGTCCGTGAGGCCGTGTCGTCCGACGTACACGGGCTCCGGGTTGTCCGCGCTGACCATGCGCCCGAGGCACAGGTCCAGGCCGAAGCGGCGCAGGGCGCGCAGGCGACCGGTCAGCCGGCGGATCTCCATGTCCCGGTCCGACGCCCGGCGGCCCATGCCGCCGGGCGCGCGGCGCTCGGCATCGAGGCGGTCGGACAGGTCGGTGAGCAACTGCTCCAGGCTTTCCGCGATGGCCGCGAAGTGCTGCTCGTCGCCGGCGATCAACGTCGGGTCGGCCTTGGCGGACAGGTGGCCGGGAAGGTCGAACGCGCTGGTGGTCTGAGAATTCAATTCATCAATTCCGATCTGAAGTCGCACGTCGCGACTCCCCCGATGTGCGCGGGCACTGGCCTCGGCCAGCGATTCTGCGTCACGAACCGGGTCTTGCCGCAAGACCCCCCTTGCGGTATACCTTGAAAGTGGAGGGGTTCATGCCCTCCTTCAGGACGTGATCGACGTCAAGCAGGCGCCAGGCAGCTGCCGGAAACAACCGGCGGGAGCTGCCGATCCGCCATCGAATCCGGACAGCTCCCGCCGATCCACCTGAGGTCAGTCGGTGGCGGCGCGGCGGCGCTCCTCGCGCAGCTTCATGGCGTACTCCAGCAGCGTGATCAGCACCTCCTTGACCGACTCCCGCTTCCGCGCGTCGCAGAGCACCACCGGCACCTCCGGGTCCAGGTCGAGCGCTCCGTGCACCTCGTCCAGCCGGTACTGCTTGGCGCCCTCGAAGCAGTTCACCGCCACCACGAAGGGCGTGCCCCGCCCCTCGAAGTAGTCGATCGAGGGGAAGCAGTCGGCCAGTCGCCGGGTGTCGGCCAGCACCACCGCCCCGATCGCGCCCAGCGCCAACTCGTCCCAGACGAACCAGAACCGGTCCTGCCCGGGGGTGCCGAACAGGTAGAGCACCAGGTCGTCGCTGAGGGTGATCCGGCCGAAGTCCATCGCCACGGTGGTGGTGGTCTTCTCCTCCACCCCGGACAGGTCGTCGATGCCGATCCCGGTCTCGGTCAGCACCTCCTCCGTCCGCAGCGGTTTGGTCTCGCTGACCGCGCCGACCAGGGTGGTCTTGCCGACGCCGAAACCGCCGGCGATCAGAATCTTGATCGCGGTGGGCAGCGGCGCCGCTCCCGCCGGCCGCTCAGAGCGCCCGTAGTCCATTGATAACCGCCTCGAAAACACTGTCGTCGGGAAGGCCGGCGGGGGTAGCGCGCGGCTCACGGACCTGCACCAGGCTGCGGGCCGCCAGATCACCCAGGAGGACCCGGACGGTGCCCACCGGCAGGTCGAGATGGGCGGCGATCTCGGCCACGGACTGGATCCGCTGGCAGAGGCCGACGATCGCCACGTGCTCCGGGCCGAGCCCGGACTCCGACCCCACCTCCGCCCGGGTCGCCGTGACCAGGGAGATCAGGTCGAACGTGCCGGTCACCGGGCGGGCCCGGCCGCCGGTCACCGCGTAGGGGCGCACCACCGGACCGGCGTGGTCGTCCACCCACTCGTGCTCCGCGGACTCCCCCTGGCCGGTCATCGCGTCGGATTCTCGCCGAGGGGCTGTTCCCGGGTCGGTGAGGCGACGAACCGGCCGACCCGGGTGACCAGCATGGCCATCTCGTACGCGATCAGGCCGACGTCGGCGTCCTCGGACGCCAGCACGGCCAGGCAGGCGTTGCGGCCGGCCGCGGTGACGAACAGGAACGACGACTGCATCTCAATGATGGTCTGCTGCACCTGACCACCGCCGAACCGCTTGCCCGCGCCACGCGCCAGGCTCTGGATGCCCGCCGCCATCGCCGCCAGGTGCTCGCCGTCGTCCCGGCTCAACCCGCGCGACGAGGCCATCAGCAGTCCGTCGGTGGAGAGCGCCACGGCGTGTTCCGCCTGCTTGACCCGGCCGACCAGGTCGTCCAGCAACCACGTCAGGTCCGCGCTCGAAGCCGTCTTCTGCGCCACTCGTCGTCCTCTTCTCCCCCGGCTGGTGTGCCGTGCTCGTCCGGGATCGCCGGATCGGCGATCCCTAGGTCGCCTGACCGTCGCCGGTGTCCGGCGTGCCGGCCTCATGCGCCCCGCCGAGCAGCCGGGCCGCGTCGGTCCGGCCGCGTCGGGTGCCGCTCTGGTAGGAGCTCATCATGCGGCGCACCTGCTCGGGCGGGCGCACCGCGTCGTCGTCTCCGTCATCGTCCGGAGTGGACGGGTCGTGCCGCAACTCCGGTGCCAGGTTGGCCTGGCGGACCCGGACCGGGAGGCCGCCGTCGGCCCGGGCCGGCGCCGCGTCGTCGGCCGGCCGCCGGTCGGTCGGCGGGGCGTCCACCGTCAGCCCCACCGCGGCGTCCGCCGGCGTG
>NZ_MUYZ01000236.1:0-11079 GCF_003013775.1 Micromonospora sp. MH33 | reverse complement strand
CGCCGCGGCGTTCGGCGCCGCCGTGACGGCCGTGCTGGCCGGGGCCGCGTCCCGGCGCTGGCTCGCCTCCGGGACGGCGGCAGCCGTGCTGCTCGGCCTGGCCGCCGCGGCCGTCACGGGTGACGGGCCGGGCAGCGGCTCCGCCACGCCGGTGGACCGGGACCGCTGCCTGGTCGGGGTGTGGCGGCTCTCCGCCGGCCGCTACCACTTCCACGTGGCGACGGACTCGGTCCTGGGCCGGCTGGCCGGGCTGCCCGCGGCCACGACCGTCGACCTGGCCAGCGGTGCGTCGACCGGGTATGCCACCGCGTACCGGGTGGACGGCACGGCGACGGACCTGTACGACCTGGCGGTGGCGGAGGGGACGCTGAACGGGCACACCGTCCAGCGGGTGCGCCGGGGCACCCAGACCTACCGGTGGACGGCCGGGTCGGGCCGGTACACCCAGCGGAACGTGGTGACCACCGGTGATCTCGCCCTGCTGCGGGTGGACGGGCGGGAGGCCGACGTGACCACGGTGGTGGACGACTCGGCCAGCACGTACCGGTGCGGACCGGGCGAGCTGGTGATCCGGTCCGACGGCGACGACGGCTCGTGGGGCGAGGAGACGTTCGTCCGCAGCCCGGCGTGACGGGACCCACCGGTGTCCGGTGGTCCCGCCAACCGCTACGCGGTGACCACGTCGAGCCGCGGGCCGGCCGGTTGCCCGGCCCCGGCCAGGGCCAGCAGTGTCTGCCCGGTGGCGTCGTCGACGATGGCGACCCGTACCGCCTCGGGCTCGTCGTCGACCAGCGGCACCGCGAAGACCGCGGTGGCCGGCCGGCCCTGGTAGCGCGCGGCGTGGCCGACGAAGCGCCAATCCCCGTCGTTCCAGTGTTCGCGGACGTCGGAGCGGAGCAGCGGCGCCACCCGCCGGTAGGAGTCGCTGAGCTGGACCTGCTGCACGGTGGCGAGCAGCGGCAGCCCGGAGCCGCCGCGCAGCGGGTTGGTCAGCCGGGCACGGAGCCGGCGCAGCGGCAGCAGCCAGGCGGCATCGAGTTCGGGCGAGAGCGCCACCACGGCCGCCGCCTCGGCCAGCAGCACGGCGCCGCCGGCGATCGGGCGGTCGGCGAGCGCGACGGCGCTCTCCAGCCGCGGGCCGGGCGGCAGCACGAGGAGCGCGCCGAGGGTCAGCTCGACGACCCCGAGCAGCCGGTACGCGGGCAGCGCGCGGTCCTCCCCGAGCAGCGGGGCGAGCGCGGAGCGGCGGGCGGCCGTCGCGGCGTGCCGGTTGAGGAGTTTGACGCGTGCGGACCAGATCAGCACCGCACCGACGACCAGCGGTTGCAGCGCCGCGATCATGTCGATCATGGGTTCTCCCCTCGGGTGGGGCCGACGGGTGACGCCTGGGCGGCGGGGGTGGCGCGCCGCCCGACGACGGCTCCAGCTCGGCGCGTGCCGCGCCGCGACCTGGAGCCGTCGGGCGTACCGGTCAGGCGGCGGCGTAGACGGTGGCGATGTCGATCTCGTTGGTGTCCGGGTGCCAGGCGCCGAGCACCTGGACGTGCCGGCCGACCCGGAGCAGGGACAGGTCGCTGATGGCCGGGGTGCCGTTGTAGACCGCGGCGGACCGGCCGGGCACGACGTGGGCGACGATGCGCTGGCCCTTGTGGTCGAGGTGCAGCAGGTTGCGGCCGACGGCGGCGATGTGCGCGTGCAGGTTGACGATGTTCACCCACACCGAGTCGGCGGCGAGCGTGCCGTCGGGCAGGCGGACGCCGCGGGCGTAGAGCCCGTCGCCGATGGCGACCTGGTCGAACGTGGTCGGGTGGAGTTTCCAGATGCTCGTGCCGTCGGTGATCCGGATCGAGTGCAGCACGGTGTCGGATCCGGTGACCAGCAGCAGGTGGCCGGAGATCTTGCTGATCCGGCCCTCGACGAAGTTCGGGTCGGGCGCGCCGGGCTCGACGGTCGCCGGCTCGGCGGCGAAGGCCGCCTCGGGGGCGAGCGAGCCGAGTCCGGTGGCGCCCACCACGCCGCCGAGCGCGGCGGTGGCGAGGAGGCGGCGGCGGTCCAGGGTCTGGGGCATGGGGGAACCCTCCCGTTCAGACGGTGTCGACCGAGCAGGGCCGCAGCCCCACGGAGAGACTGCCGATCGCACTGAACGCCGCGGGCGTCAGGTCGATGATCCGGTTGCTGCCGCAGGCCGAGCCGCAGCAGGTGCGCTCGCCGCAGAACAGGTCGGTCTGCGGGCCGCAGTCGGCGATGGTGGTGCCGACCCGGGCGCCGTTGCAGAGGTTGGTGGTGTAGTGCCGGAAGCCGCAACCCCGCCGGCTCATGCTGAGGCCGCAGGTGTCCGGATGGGTGATGGCCCAGCACGCGTCCGAGGTGTTCGGCCAGGCGTGCTGGTAGTTGCCCGACTTGCAGGTGCCGCAGGCGCCGCCCCCGGCGGTGCCGCACGGTCCCCAGGCGGTGCCGCAGCAGAACCACGACACCTCGCCTTGTATGGCCGCCATGGATACCTCCTTCCCGATCGCTGATCGACAGCGATGGACGTCGATATAGATGGCGATTGTTGTGACAAGAACCATCCACGTCAACAGGCGGGGCGAAGATTTCCTACAGACGGAATTCGCTCAGCGGTTCACCGTCCGGCGGGGACCACGTACGGGAAGGAGGCGGCGCGGGCGTCCCTGGTGACATCGGGGGTGAGACCGGAGGTCATCCCGGTGTTGAGCACCAGGGAGAACATCACCTCGGGCGCGTTGTCGGCCATGGTGCGCCCGTTGCGGGCGGCGAACCCGTAGTTCGCCGGGGTGCCGATCTGGTAGGACAGCAGGTCCGGGTAGACCTCGCGGGCCACGCTCCGGCCGTACGCCGCGGGATCCGGCGCGGTGCCGTTGGCGGCCACCACCCGGGCGACCGTCGAGGCGATCTCCTCGCCGTCGGCCCGCAGATCCTCACAGGGGTGGCGGGTGTTGGCCGGGTTCGAGAAGTCGGTGTCGGTGGGCCAGAAGATCGGCCACATCATCGGGTGGCCGGCGCGATTGATCTGCCGCCATCCCCCGGCGTCGGTGGCGAGTTTGGTGGCCGCCCAGACGCCGACCCGGGTGCCGTCGCGCAGCATCGGCTCGTCCCGGGACACCTCGATCACGATCGAGTCGACGGTGGTGCCGGCGAAGCTGTTCTTCGCGTTCCCCGGCTGCCAGGCGGAGCGGTCCAGCCGGGCGCCGTTCTTGAAGGCGTCGTTGACGGTGGCGAGCTGGTCCAGGTCGATGTAGAAGGGGTCGGTGATCCGCCCGGCCCACACCCGCAGGTTGCCGCCGGGATGCGACATGGCTGTCTCCCGGGTCAGCGGCTCGGCACGGCAGGCCCGAGCCTATCCGGGCAGAACGGCCCAAAACCTCCAATCAGCACTATCCCCGGGCTGGCCGGTGGGTTACCGTCAGCGGGTGATCCCGGTGGAGGCCGCGGCGGCCGCGTACGCCCAGTGGCTCACGCCCGCCCTGCCGCTCTACGGCAACGACCACGAGCGGGCCGACTTCGCTCCCTGAGGCGCCCCGGCACCCGACGCCTCCTTTCCCCGTCACGTCGCACCGGGAGCGATGTCCCATGTCCGTCGACAGTTCCGGGATCCGGGCGGTGCTGCGCGCACCCCAGGTCCTCCGGGTCCTCCTCAGCAGCCAGGTCGGCCGGCTGCCCACCGCCAGCGGGCCGCTGGCCCTGCTCCTCTTCGCCCGCCAGTCGCTGAGCCTGGCCGCCGCCGGCCTGCTCGTCGCCGCATATACCGCCGGAATGGCGGTGGGCACCCCGCTGCTCGCCCGGGCCGTGGACCGCTGGCGGCAGCCGCCCGTGCTGTGGGGCGCCGCGATCCTCTCCGGCCTCGGGTTCGGGGCGGTGGCGCTGACCGGCGGGCACGTCACCGGCGCCGTGGTCGGCGCGGCGGTGGCCGGGCTGGGCACGCCGCCGCTGGAGGCGTGCCTGCGTACCCTCTGGCCCGCCCTGCTCCCGCCCGCCACGGTGCCCACCGCGTACACGCTGGACATCGCCGTGCAGGAGGTGATCTTCGTGGTCGGCCCGCTGGTCACCCTCCTCGCGGTGACCCTGGCCGGCCCGCCCGCCGGGCTGATCGCCGCCGGGATTCTGCAGCTCGCCGGCACCGCGGCGTACGCGCTCAGCCCCGCCGTCCGCGCCTGGCGCGGCCTGCCGGCGGTCCGGCACTGGGCCGGCCCGCTGCGCGTACCCCGGTTCACCGTCATGATGGGCGGCGTCGTCGGCGTCGGCGCGGCGGTCGGCAGCATCGCCGTGGCGGTGACCGGCTACGCCGAGACGGCCGGCGACCGGCGGCTCAGCGGCTGGCTGCTCGCGGCGCAGGCGGCCGGCGCGCTGGCCGGGGGCCTGCTCTACACCCGGGCCCGGCCGGGCGGGCCCGGGCGGCTGCCACTGCTGGCCGCCGGACTCACGATCGGCTACCTGCCGTTGCTGCTCGCCCCCGGCCCGGTGCCGATGGCCGGCCTGCTCGTGGTCAGCGGGCTGGCCCTGCCGCCGGTGCTGACCGCCATCTTCCTCACCGCCGAGCGGCTCGCCGAGCCGGGCACGGTGGCCGAGGCCTTCGCGTGGGTGAGCACGGCGTTCGTGGTGGGCAGCGCCGCCGGCTCCGCGCTCGCCGGCCCGCTGGTGTCGACGAGCCTCCGGTACGGGCTGGCGATCGCCCCGGCCGCCGCGCTGCTCGGCACCGTGGTGCTCTGGGCCGTCTCCCGCGCCGACCGGTCGCGACGGTCGGAGAACGGCCCCGAGCCCGGGGCGGAGGTCTACGCTCGGTCCTCATGACACCCGCGCGTCCGGGGCCCGGAAACCCGGCCCCGGCCGGGTGACCACCGTCGAGGTCTTCTTCGACCTCGGCGGCGTGGCGCTGCACCTGGCCGGGATCGCCGGCCTGCGCCGGTCGCTGCACGCCGCCCCAACGCTGAGCCGGCTGGTCACCGGCGCCGCCGTGCTCGCCACCATCCCGGTCGGGACGCGGCTCAACGCCCGCGCACAGCTCACCGCGGTGGTGCTGGTCGTGAGGCTGCTGGTTGACCGGCGGCGGCACGCGATCGCGACCGGGCGGCCCGCGCCGGCCGGCGGCCCGGGTCAGGCCCGGTAGCGGTAGCCCATCCCCGGCTCGGTGATCAGGTGCCGGGGTCGGGCCCGGTCGTCCTCCAGCTTGCGCCGATGTGGTGGCCGGCGGCCGGGATCGGCAGGCTTTCACGCCCCGCGGGCCGCCGTGGAACTCAGCGTCGGCGATCAGGGCCGACGCGGTGAAGGGGATGCGTCAGCGCCGCACCTCGCGCCAGCCGGCGCCGCTGCCGCGCCACGCCCCGGCCAGGATGCTCGCCGAGCCCCGGCTCGGGCACTCCTGGATCTTCGACCGGCCGGCGGCGCCGCCGATCTGGGCCTGCACTTCCCACCGGTGCCCATCGGTGCGGATGTAGACGTCGCGGCGCCCACGAGGGGCGCTGACCCCGTTCCACCAGTGTTCCTCGACCATCACAACGTGACGGTAGCGCAGCAGCCTACCGGCCCGCACCTGCCGGTACGGGCCGGATCGCCGGCTCAGCCGTCCAGGCGGCGGACCATGTTCATGATCGTCTCGACCTGGGCACCACCCTTGATCGGGTAATTCGTCGCGCCGAGGTAGCCCCACCAGTCCCAGCAGCCGTTCGGGTTCACCCCGCTGGCGACGGCCTGCGGATAGAGCACGATGAGTCGGTTGGTGTCGGCGTACTGGTTGAGGTTGGCCCGGTCGACGAAGGCGGTGCCGACCTTGGCGTACCCCTGGGCGCAGCCGTGCAGGGCGACCAGCAGGCGGCAGGTGGTCCCGGCGGCGCAGGCGCTCGGCACGTACGCGAAGCCGTTGGCGTCCATGCTCAGCCCGTTGGCCCAGCCGTTGGTGGCGAAGGTGTCCTGACCGAACCGGATCAGGGTGCCGCCCAGCGGGCCGGTGTTCGGCGCGGCGACCGAGCCGAGCAGCTTGCCGAGGAACGCCCCCTGCGGGTCGGTGCCGCAGTCGGCGAGGAACGGGGAGGCGGTGGCCGTGCAGCCGACCGTGCCGTACGGGGTGACCCAGGAGTGGCCGGCCGCGCTGCCGGAGTCGTAGCGGACGTTCGCCCCGAAGTCCTGGTAGTAGCGGACCAGGTCGTCGGTGACGGACTTCTTCACGGTGCTGTCGTTGCCGCCGTGGTAGACGTACACCGGCTGGCCGGCGAGGTTGCCGGTGCCGTCCACCCAGCCGTAGGACGCCCAGGTGCGGGTGTAGCTCTCCAGGGTGGCGAGGTGGGTCGGGTAGAGGTTGTCGCCGCAGCCGTAGAGGGCCTGGGAGACGTTGTTCTGGGCGCAGTAGTAGGGGCCGGCCGCGAAGACTGCGGCCCCCCGGATCCGCGCCGAGTAGGCGACCTGGAGCTGGGTGGCCAGGTACCCGCCGGAGGAGACCCCGGCGACGTACACGGCGGAGATCGGGTAGCTGCGCAGCGAGCCGGCGACCGGGGTCTTGGTGTAGGGCGTGCTCGCGGCCCGGGCGGCGACGCCGCCGGGCAGGACCAGGAGGAGGGCTGCGGCGAGGGCGGTGGCGGCTTTCCACGGTGTCTTCATGGCGTTCTCCCGTCGGAGCGCCGGCGGGACGGCCGGCGTGCCGGCACGCTAACGTGACATAGACAACAGCAGATATCCGCGCGGCCGACACCTCGGGGACGGCGGCGGTGTGGCCGTCCCACGGTCGTTTCCGCCCGGGTGGGTCGGGTACGCGCCGAACATGCCCGAGGGTCACCTCATCCACCGGTACGCGCGGGAGCAGCACGAGGCGCTCGCCGGGAGCGACGTCGCGCTCTCCAGCCCGCAGGGCCGCTTCGACCCGGCCCCCTACGCGGGCCGCCCGCTGCGGGCCGTCGAGGCCGACGGCAAGCACCTGCTCTACCACTTCCCCGGCGCGCCCGTCCTGCACGTGCACCTCGGGCTGCGCGGGCTGTTCCTGCGCTACGACGACCCGGCCGTGCCGCCCCGCCCCGGCACCCGGCTGCGGCTGGCCGGCCCGGCGGTGGCGTACGACCTCATCGCGCCGATCCGCTGCGAGCCGCTGCCGGCGGACGCGGAGCGCGCCCTGCGGGCCTCGCTCGGGCCGGACCCGCTGCGCGCCGACGCCGACCCGGCCGAGGCGGGGACCTGGGCCAGGTGGTCAGCGACCCGGCCGCGCCGGACGAGCGGTGGGTGTACAAGCGGACGCACTGCCGCCGCTGCGGCAGCCCGGTGCGGAGCTGGCAACTCGGCGGGAGCACCGCGTACGCCTGCCCGGTGGACCAGCCGGCCGGCTAATCCGGTTGGCCGGCCGGCCGCCCGGCGGCTAGCCTCGCCGCCAACGTCACTCCGACTGCCTGAAGAGGGTGTTTTGGTGCCCGTGCCGAGCGCTTCCCGTCTCGTTCCGACCTTCGCACCCTTCCCTTGGAGTGACCGCTTTGGATCTGCCACGTAGCTTCACCATCCGCGAGGGCGACCTCCGGATCCTCAACCCGTTCGACGACGCCAAGCTCGCCACCCTGGGCCGGGCGATCAAGCTCCGACCCGGCGCGTCGATCCTCGACCTGTGCAGCGGCAAGGGCGAGCTGCTCTGCACCTGGGCCCGGGACCACGGCGTCACCGGCACCGGAGTGGACATCAGCACCGCCTTCACCGCCGCCGCCCGGGCGCGCGCCGCCGAGCTGGGCGTCGCCGACCGGGTCCGCTTCGTGCACGGCGACGCCGCGACCTACGTACCCGAGCAGCACGTCGACCTGGCCGCCTGCGTCGGGGCGACCTGGATCGGCGGGGGTGTCCCCGGCACCCTGGAGATCCTGGAGCGCGGCCTGCGCCCCGGCGGGATGGTCCTCGTGGGTGAGCCGTACTGGCGGCTCGACCCGCCCGACGAGGAGACCCTGGTCGGCTGCCACACCCGCTCGCGGGAGGAGTTCCAGGACCTGCCCGGGCTGGTCGGGCTCTTCGGCGAGTGCGGCTGGGACCTGGTCGAGATGGTCCTCGCCGACCAGGACAGCTGGGACCGGTACGCCGCCGCGCACTGGCTCAACCTGCGCCGCTGGCTGGACGCGAACCCCGACGACGAGTTGGCCGGGGAGCTGCGCCGGGAACTGACCAAGGACCCGGTGCGGCACGTCCGCTACCAGCGGGAGTACCTGGGCTGGGGCGTCTTCGCCCTGCTCCGCCGCTGACCGGCCGGACCGGCTCCCGCCCACCCGGTCGGGAGCCGGTCCCGGCCGGCTTAGCGGACGGCCGCACAGGGTAGAGCCAGACCATGGGACAGCTGCGCACGTCGCCGCCGCCGCCGCAGGCCGCCGAGCTGGAGCAGTGGGTGCTCAGCACGGCCGAGGAACTGCGTAAGCTGCGGGCCTCGCTACGCGACGCGCTGACCCGGCACGGCCTGGTCCAGGGCGAGGACCTCGACGAGGTGCCCCACCTGGTGGTGCTCGTGGCCACCGAACTGGCGACGAACGCGCTGCGGCACGGCCAGCCGCCGACGATCGTCACCCTACTCGCGGCCGACGACTGCTTCCTGCTCGACGTGGCGGACCACGACCTCAGCACCGTCCCCGGGCTGGGCGACATCCACCCGCTCGACTCAGGCGGCCGCGGGCTCATGCTGGCCGAGTCGGTCTCGCTCGCCGTCGGCTGGTACGCCACCGACGAGACCAAGAACATCTGGGCCTCGTTCCCCCGCTGAGCGTCGCCGACCCGTCGCCGGCGACGCTTTTCGTGCATCGCCGTCGCTTACTGGAACCCGGCCACCGGGTGCGGGACGTAGGGCGCCTCCAGGGCCGCCACCTCCTCGTCGGTCAGCTCCAACTCCAGCGCGGCCACCGCGTCGGTCAGGTGGTGCGGCTTGGTCGCGCCCACGATCGGTGCGGTGACCGCCGGGTTGCGGGCCACCCAGGCCAGCGCCACCTGCGCCCGGGGCACGCCGCGCGCCGCCGCGATCCGGGCCACCGCGTCGACCACCGCCCGGTCGTTCTCCTCGGTACGCGCGTACAGCGCCCGGCCGAACTCGTCGGTCTCCGCCCGCGCGGTGCGCTCCCCCCAGTCCCGGGTCAGCCGGCCCCTGGCCAGGGGGCTCCACGGGATCACCGCCACGCCCTGGTCGAGGCAGAGCGGCAGCATCTCCCGCTCCTCCTCGCGGTAGAGCAGGTTGTAGTGGTTCTGCATCGAGACGAACCGGGTCCAGCCGTGCCGCTCGGCGGCCCAGAGCGCCTTGGCGAACTGCCACGCGTACATCGAGGAGGCGCCGAGGTACCGGACCTTGCCGGCCCGGACCAGGTCGTGCAGCGTCTCCAGGGTCTCCTCGATCGGCGTGGTCGGGTCGAGCCGGTGGATCTGGTAGAGGTCGACGTAGTCGGTGCCCAGCCGGCGCAGGCTCGCGTCGATCTCGCTCATGATGTGCTTGCGGGACAGGCCGCCCCGGTTCGGCCCGGCGCCCATCCGGCCGTGCACCTTGGTGGCGATCACCACGTCGTCGCGGCGGGCGAAGTCCTTCAGCGCCCGGCCGACGATCTCCTCGCTGGTGCCGTCGGAGTAGACGTTGGCCGTGTCGAAGAAGGTGACCCCCAGCTCCAGCGCCTGCTGGATGAAGGGGCGGCTCTCCTGCTCCGGCAGGGACCAGGGGTGCCCGCCGCGGCCCGGCTCGCCGTAGCTCATGCAGCCGAGGCAGAGCCGGGACACCTCCAGGCCGGTGGATCCGAACTTCACGTACTCCATGCGGTCCATCTCACCACCGGCGGGCGCGCGGCGCAGGGACCGGCTCAGTCCCCGTCGCCGTGACCGGCGGTCGCCGCCGGGGTGTCGCCCCACACGGCCTTCGCTCCGGAGTCGCCCACGCGGTAGACCTGCACCAGGTTCGCCGCCGCGACCACCACGGCCAGCACCGCGACCACCACGCCGACCGCGCCGCGGCCGGAGGGACGCGGGCGTTCCGTCACGCCCTCGGCCGGCCTGCCGGACCGGCGGTGCAGCCAGACCAGCGCGACCGCGGCGACCAGCAGCGGCAGCGCGAACCAGATCAGGGTGTCCCCCAGCTCGGCGTGCCTGCCCGGGTCACCGACCCGGCGCTCCAGGCCCTCGCCGCTCTGGGTGGCGAGCGGGATGGCGGCGACGGCCAGCGCGGCGATCAGCACGACGAGTACGCCGAAGCGGCCCCGCCAGGACGGGCGGACGGCCAGCGCGACCACGCCCAGCGCGGCCAGCGGCAGGAGGACCACGACGGCGTGCACCACGAGCGGGTGCACCGGCAGTCCGTTGACGGTGTCGGGCACGGTCTCTCCTCGACGATCGGGGGCGTTCACTGTCCGGCCCCACAGTGCCCAGCGTTTCTTGGGAAGTTCTTGCGGCGGGTTCAGGCCGCCGGCAGGAGCAGCGTGACGGTGGCGCCCCGCCCCCGCGCGCCGGCGAGCTCGACCGTGCCGCGGTGGGCGCGCGCCACGTGCTGCACCAGCGCCAGGCCCAGCCCGAACCGGCGGCCGGCTCCGGCGGTGCCGTGCGCGAAGCGGTCGAAGAGCCGGTCCGCCTCGGCCGGGTCCAGCCCCACCCCGTCGTCGGCGACCGCGGCGGCTACGCGACCGTCGCGGCCGGTCACGCTCACCGTGACGTGGCCGCCGTCGATCGCGTGTCCGACGGCGTTGTCCACCAGCGCGGTCAGCGCCCGGCGCAGGGCCGTACGGGCACCCCGGACCCGGGCCGGCCCGGGTGCCTCGACCCGCAGCTCGACCTGGTGCTCCTGCGCGTACGCGGACATGCTCGCCACCACCTCGCGTGCCACCTCGGCCAGGTCCACCTCGGTGTCCGGCAGCGGCTGGTGCTCGGCGGCGGCCGACACCAGCAGGTCCTCGACCACCTCGCCGAGCGCCCGGGTGTCCGCCACGAGCTGGTCGAGCTGGTCGGTGAGCCGGTCCGCCGGCCGGCTCCGCGCGCGGCGGGCCAGCACCTGCGCCCGGGTGTGCAGCACGGTGAGCGGGGTGCGCAGCTCGTGCGAGGCGTCGGCGACGAAGCGGCGCTGCAGGGCCAGCGCGGTGGCCAGCGGCGCGACCGCCC
>NZ_MUYZ01000235.1:0-11139 GCF_003013775.1 Micromonospora sp. MH33 | reverse complement strand
CCACGGCCCGGACCGGCGTGCCGGCGATGCCGGGGAGCCCGGCGGGCGTGGCCGTCCCGGCGACCACGCCGTGCAGCCAGACGGCGGTCGCGGTGTCGGGGGCGGGGTCAGAGGTCTTGGTCATGCCAGCCCTCCCTCGCGTCCCGCTCGGCCCGGGCGGCCACCCGCGGCCGGCGGGACGCCTCGACCTCCTCCGGGTCGCGCGGGCCGGGCTCGACCGGCGGGCGGGCCCGGGAGCTGAGCCACGGGTCGTGCTCCCACCAGTCGATGCCGATCTGCCGTGCGGTGTCCACCGAGGCGATGACCAGCCGCAGCTTCAGCGTCAGCAGCTCGATGTCGAGCAGGCTGACCCGGATGTCACCGGCGATCACGATGCCCCGGTCGAGGACCCGTTCCAGGATGTCGCCGAGGTTCGCCGGCTCGTGGCCGGCCGGCAGCACCTGACCGGAGTTCTGCACCACCGACGGAGCCCGCCCAATGGTCATCTCAGTCCCCCTTGCCGCGCTGGTAGCGGCGCGTCCGCCGGTAGCCGAGCAGGCTGCCGGTCATGTCCAGCTCGACCTCGTAGAGGCCGAGCAGGTCGGTCGACGCCGGGATGCGGTGGTCCTCGACCACCTCCACCCCGATGAGCCAGCCGTCGTCGGTCGGCTGGATCGAGGTGATCCCGAGCGGATCCCGGCCGGTCAGCGCGACGATCTGGCGCAGCCCCTCCCGGGCCGCCTCGGCCGCGCTGACCGCCTCCTCGTCCTCCTCGTCGATGTACCGCTCCTCGGCCCGACCGCCCCGGTCGCGCCACCGCTCGCGGTCGCCGTCGCCCCGGATCCGTGCCGTCATCGTCCTCCCCCTCGTCCGCGACGCGGCTCACCGCGACGGTCGCCGGTCCCCCTTCGGGCGGGCGCCGGCCGCCGGGGCGCACCGTTGCGCCGCGCCGGGGTACGGTCCGCCCCGGCGGCCGGCCTGGTGAGCCGGTCCAGCACCTGCTGCTGCCCCCGGTCCCGCTCCTCCGGCGTGATGTCCCCGGCCGCCGCGGCCCGGTCCAGCTCCTCCAGCTCGCGCCGGATGTTGACCGGGTTGTACTGCTGGGACTCCGCCTCCCGCGCCACCACCTTGACCAGCGCGGTGAGCCCGCGCACCGGCGCGTACGGCAGGGTCAGCAGCGTCCAGAGGATGTCCACGGCTCACTCCACCAGCTGGTGCGCGCTGACGAAGTCGTACGGGGCGAGCGGGCCGATCAGGCGCATCCGGATCAGGTCCCGCCGCTGCTCGGCGAAGTCCTCGACCGCCCGGACGAACTCGTCCTCCCCGTCGCCCGCCACCAGGAAGGAGACGCGCACCGCGTCCAGCTCGTGGCTGGGCGGGAGGGCGGCGTCCGCCGCCGCGTACGGGCCCACCGCGTCGATCAGGTCGCGGTTCTCCGCCTCCCGGCGCAGCTCGACCGCCTGGCTGATCATCTCGCCGAGCCGGATCCGCTGCTCCCGGCTCTCCATCTCCGGCCGGCCGCGCACCTCGTCGGCGAGGGCCGCGGCGGTGGCGTTCTCCGCCAGGAACCCGCTGATGAACTCCTGCTCGTCGAAGCGGCCGTGCACGGTGTACTGGAGCCGGTCCTCGAACTCGTCGAGGGCGGCGGCGAACCGGTCGTGGTGCGCGGCGAGCAGGTCCTCGACCGCGTCCGCGCCGGTCACCACGGTGCCGAACCGGACCGGCAGCACCGGGGCGACCACCGCCGTCCCGTCCAGCAGCCGCTCGTACGCGGTCAGGTCGGCCGGCCGGCCCAGCGGCTCCTCCAGCCCGACCTCGCTGACCAGCGCGGCCAGCTCGCCGTGCCGGACCGCGGTCACCTCGCCGGGCGGGGAGCCGACCCCCTCGGCCTCGGGGGTCGGCTCCACGTCGGACGGCACGATGCCGTAGATGAACAATGCGTTCTCCTGGGCCATGTCAGCGCTCCTCGTCCCGCCGCCGGCGGGGCCGCTCCCGCTCCCGCTCCCGCTCCGGTCCGCGGTCCCGGAGCGAGTCCGCCACCGCGCCGCTGATCTCCTGGGCCGCCTTGCCGAGCCCGGAAACGGCCTTGCCCTTGGTGGCGGCGCCGGCCAGGTCCGGCAGGCCCTTCTGGCCCTTCGGCACGATGCTCAGCCGGTCGACCGCCTCGGCGAACCGGAGGTACGTCTCGACGCTGGCGATCACGATCCGCGCGTTGATCTCCAGGAGCTGGATGCCGACCACGGCGACCGACACCTGGGCGTCGATCACCACGCCCTTGTCCAGCACGGTCTCCACGACGTCGGCGAGGGTGCCCCCGCCGCCGCCGCTGGTGCGCTCCAGGGCGCTGCCCGGTTGACCTGTCGTGGTGGCCACGGTCATTCCTCACGCTCCTCTCGCCGGCGGCGCACCACCGGCCGTCGCGGTGTCTCGGGAGCCCGGCGGACCGGGCGCGGACGCTCGGGGCGCGCCTCCCGCTCCTCGCGGGGCTGGGGGCGGCGGGCCCGCTCGGGCGCGCGGCGGCGCGGCGGCTCCTCCTCCTCGGGCTCCTCGGCGTACTCGTCGTCGTCGAAGTCGTCGCCCTCGTCGTAGTCCGCGTACTCCTCCTCGTCGGGGGTGGGACGGCGACGCGGCGGCGGTGGCCGGCGGCGGCCGCGACCGGCGGGCCGGCGCTCCTCCTCGGGCTCCTCCTCGGCTTCCTCGGGCTCTTCCTCGGGTTCCTCGGCGCGGCCCCGCTGCTCCTCGCGGCCCCGCTGTTCCGCCCGGCCCTGCTGCTCCTCGCGGCCCTGCTGCTCCTCGCGGGCCTCCTGCTCCTCGCGGAGCGCGGTCTCGTGGTCCTTGACCACCTGGGAGTCCTCGATCTCGCCGCGCCAGCCCTCGACCGAGTCGGGGTCGAGCACGGTCTGGGTCATCACGTGCCGGACGAAGTGCTTCAGCTCCAGCCGGACCCGGCGGCCCTGGGCGCGCCACAGGTTGCCGGTGTGCTCGAAGAGGCCCTGCGGGTGGTACTCCAGCACCACCAGGATCTTCGTCAGCTCGGGGCCGACCTCGTGGAAGCTGACGGTGCCGTCGACCGAGCCCTTCTCGCCCTTGGACCGCCAGTGGATGAGCCGGTCGGGGATCTGCCGGACGATGGTCGACTCCCAGGTCCGGTGCGACCAGAAGACCTGCGCCTTCCAGGTCATCCTCTCGTCCGAGTCGCGGTCCGCCTGCTCGACCTTCTTCATGAAGCTCGGGAAGTCGCCGAACTGGGTCCACTGGTTGTACGCGACCCGGACCGGCACGCCGACCTCGATCGTCTCGACGATGTTGGTGACCTTGAGCTTCTTGCCGCCGCCCTTGCCACCCTTGCCGCCGCCGAACGCCGACATCAACTTCTCCTTACCGCCGGCCAGGCCGGCATGGAACATGGCCTTGACCGGGGAGTGGCCCTCGGCGAGCTTCTGGGCGCCGGTGGCGGCGGCGACCAGGCCGGGCCCGCCGCCCTGCTTGGCGTACTCGCTGAGCCGCCCGGTGGCGCCGGTGATCCGCTCGGTGACCACGTGCATCGCCCGCTCACCGATGGCCGAGGCGAGGTTGCGCAGCTCGCCGCCGAGCTGGTCCCGGGCCTTGTCCGTGAGGTTGCTGGTCGCCATGGTCACCGCCCCCGCTGCCGTCGCGCGACAGCCGGGCGCCGGCCCCGGTCGGCGTCGTCCTCAGCCTCGGGCTGCTCGTCGAGCTCCGCCTCCTCGTCGGGGGCCGAGCGCTCGTCGTCCGCCGGCTCCTCGTCCGGCCGGCCGGCGTCGGACTGGCCGCCGCCGGACTTCCGGCGCAGCGCGTCGGCGCTGCCGCGCAGCTTGCCGCTGAGCGCGTCGATGCCGCTGCCCGCGGCCGCGGTCGCCGCGGCCTTGCCGGCCGTGGCCAGCGGTGCGCCCAGCTTGCCGAGGCCGCCGAGCTGGGGGACATTCAACAGGTCCGTGCCGAGCTGCTTCAGGCCGCCCGGGCGCTGGCTGGCCCGCCCGGCCGCGACGGCGGCGGCCAGGGTAAGCGCGGTACGCATCTTCTTCCGGCGCCCGAGGAGGTAGCCGAAGCCCACCGCCAGCGCCACCCGTGCTCCGCTCTTCATCAGTTCTCCTTCGCTCCCCGGCGGAAGCGGACACCTCGTGCGTGGCGCAGGCCCGGAAGAGCAGCTACCGGGGATCAGCGGGAATTGGGCCTGCGACCGGCGTCCCGTATCAGCGGACCCGGCGGGCAGTACCCGTCCCCTCACCCGCAAAACATTTCAGCGAATTCGCTGAGACGCCTCTCACCGTCGAATTGGATAGACGGCTCGGGAGAGGCAGGGATCACGCATAACGGTCAGAAGAACACAGTCCAGCAGGGGAAAGTCAGAACCTGCCGGACGGAAAACAACAAGTCAATGCGTCGGCAGGGCCGAATCCAGACACATTTCCGCGCGCAGCTTGCCGTCCTTCTCGCGCAATTCCGCGCCGCATTTACGAAGAACCGAGACGGCGCCCTGGTTGTCCGGTGTCGTCTCCGCCACGACCGTGTGCATGCCGGCCGCCGCGGCGGCGTGGAGCAACTCCCGCAGGGCCGCCGCACCGAGCCCCTGGCCGCGCGCCGAGCGGCCGAGCCACATCCCGGTCTCCACCGTCCCCGGCTCCTCGCAGCGGGTCATCCGGACCATGCCGACCACCTCGCCGCCGGCCACGATCGCGTACATGAGGGTACGGGTCGGCCCGTCCAGCCCGCTGAAGCTCGCCCGGTGGAACTCGCGGAAGGCCTCCCGGCGGGCCAGCGACCAACCGGCCGGGGCCTCCACCGGGGGCATGACGTCCTCAGGCTCCGCCTCGGCAGCCGCTACGGAGAGCAACGGCTCCAGGTTCCGCTCGTCCACCGGCTCCAGTCGTACCGCACCCGTCACGAGCCGCAGTCTGCCGGTCGTACCGGCCCAAGTCCACCCCTTTGGGCCCGGACTGCCGGTCCGGCGGAGGGGGTCGGCCGGTCGTACCCCCCGGGAGTTCCGCCTCACGCTGCGTTGTCAGCCGACCGGTCGGTTCTGGCGGTGAGGGTGCTCACTCCGCCGGACCGAACTCGCAGAGCACCACCGAGGCGTCGTCGGTGCGCTTGCGCCGGCGCAACCGGTCCGGGTGGTCCCGCTCGGCCGCCCGGACCCGCTCGACCAGCCCTTCCGGACCCTCGGCCACCGTCACGTCGAGCAGGCCGCCCCAGTCGAAGAGGCCGAACTGGTCGACCGCGCAGGAGGCGCCGTCGCTGAGCAGCGCTGCCCGCCGCAACGCCCCCGGCCCGCGCAGCGGCAGCGTCCCGGTCACCGCGTGGTAGGCCGCGTCCGGGTCGGTGGCGGCCGCCCAGTAGCCGTGGGTCCGGTTCATCCGGGTCCGCTGCACGGTCACCGCACGGCGAAACCGGGTCACCGGGTCGACATCCCCGTCGGGGAGCGCGGCGGCGGTCCGGCGCAGGTCCGCCAGCGCCGCGTCCAGCCGGTCGTCGGAGACCACGCCGACCCGGTCCCCGGTGTCGAGCACCAGCGGGCTGTCGCAGAGCACCAGGTAGTCCACCTGGTCGCCGCCCTCGCGGAGCAGGCAGACGGTGGAGGACGGGGTGCCCGGGTGGTCCAGGTCGCACCCGCCGCCGTGGTCCGCCCGCACTGCCAGGATCGCCGCCGCCAGGCTGCTCATCAGCGTCGCCGCCGGGCGGGCCGCGACGGCCAGGCCGATCCGGGCGGCCAGGTGCCGGACATACCAGGCCGGCCCGTGCACGCAGCCGGTGTCGAAGCCCTCCGGCACGGTCGCCCCGTCGAGGACGCCGACCAGCGGGCCGAACCGGAACACCACGTCCTCGTTCTCCAGCCGCCCGGGTGCCGGATCAGAGGCGGAACGGACCCGCATCATCGGCGCCGTCCCGACCGGCCGGGCCGGCCGGCTGCCGGTCGGGTACCGGCGATCTGGTGCCCCCATCCGTCTGCTCCCTCCGTCGCCGCCCGCCGCCTACCCGTAGCGCCGGAGGCCATGCCGGGGCGGGCGGACTCGGGGGAGGCGCGGCCGGTCAGCGCCGCCGGTTCCGGGCCCGGGACGAGCGCAACCGGCGCAGCCGGCCGACCAGCACGGGCTCGGCGGCGAGCGCGGCCGGCTGGTCGAGCAGCGCGTTGAGCAGTTGGTAGTAGCGGGTCGCGGAGAGCCCGAAGGTGTCCCGGATGGCCTGTTCCTTGGCGCCCGCGTGCTTCCACCACTGCTGCTCGAAGGCGAGGATGCGCCGCTCCCGCTCGGTCAGCCCGTCGGTCTCCTCGGGCTCCGCGGCCGGAGCCGCCACCGCCGGCCCGTCGTCGGGCGGCGCGGCCTCGACCGCGGGGGCGGAGCGGGGTGGCGGAACGGTGACGCCGGCCTCCCGGCGCGCGACGTCGGCGGTCCCGGACGGCTCGGGCCGGTCGTCGGTGACGGCCCGCTCCGTGGCGTCGGCGGGCATGGCGCTCCTCACGAGAACAGGCGACCGGCGCGACGGTGCCGGCCGGGGGGACCCCAGCGTAACCAGGGTCCGCCCGGCCCGCATCGGACGCGAGGTCCGGTCAGGAGATGTCGCGCCGGCGCATCGACCAGAACGCGCCGATCAGCACCGCGGCGGCGCCGACCCCGAGCACCAGCGCCGACTGCTGCCAGGTGACCACCAGCTTGGCCGGTTCGCACGCGCCCTTGGCGAACTGGCAGGTGTCGTAGTCGAAGAGTTCCACCTGCTTCATGAACCACGACTGGGCGTACGTGGAGAGGACGTACCGGTCGCCGAACGGAACGGCGAGCACGTTCACCGCGATCCGGATGCCGATCTCGCTGATCGCGAAGACCGCCACGGCCGCGCCGAGCGCCATCGCGGTGTGCCGCCCCAGCGAGGCGAGCGCGAAGGCGACCGCGCCGACGAGCAGGATGAGCCCGACCGCCCGCAACCCGTCCAGGCCGATGGAACGCCACACCCCGGCGGTCACCTTGGCGGTGGTCCCCCGGTAGCGGCCGATGAGCCAGAAGGCGAGGGTCCAGAAGGCGCCGAGCACCAGGCTCACCCCGAGCACCGTGGTGAGCAGCGCGGCCAGCTTGGTACCCAGCACGGCGAGCCGTTTCGGCCGCCAGAGCAGCAGGTTCATCATCCCGCCGGTGCTCCACTCGGCGCCGACGTAGGAGGCGCCGACGATGAAGGCGAAGAGCGCGACCGCCCCGGCGAAGACCGCGATGAACATGGGGAACTCGGCCCGGAAGTCGAACTGGTAGGGCAGGTTCCACTTCGGGTCGAACATGTCCGGCTGCGGCTGCCAGTCCCGGCCGCAGTTCGGGCCGTAGCGGTCCTCGGTGTTCTGGTCGCCGCGGGCCTTGGCGGCGTCGCAGTCGGCGATCGTCTTCTTCCAGTCCTCCACCGCCCGCTGGTACTGGGCGTCGGACTCGACCTGGGCGGCCGCCACCACCTCCTTGGAGAGCTGGTGGCTGGAGAAGCTGAACGCGGTGGCCACCGTGGCCAGGCCGAGCAGGAGCAGCACCAGCAGCAGCCGGGTGAGCCGGCGCTTGCCGAGCCGGCGCAGTTCGGTGACGTACAGGCTCATGCGCCCCAACCTCCCGTGGTGGCGCCGCTGCCCGGCTCACCGACCTTCATGGACTGGTCGACCTGCCGGTGCTGGCCGGGAACCGGCGCGGTGGCGGTCAGTTCGAGGAAGACGCTCTCCAGGTCGACCGCGACGGGCGTCAGCTCGCTGACGTAGAGGCCCTGTTCGGCGAGGACCCGGCTGACCGCGGCCGGCTTGTCGACGCCGGCGAGCATCAGGTGGTCGGGCTCGGCGGCGACCCGGATCCCGGCCCGGGTCAGCGTCTCGGCGGCCTGCGGCAGGTCGGTGACCGCCTCCAGGCGGACCCGCACGGCGCTCTGCGAGTGCGCGGCGAGCACCTCGTCGACCGGTCCGAACGCGACCCGCCGGCCCAGCGAGATGATGGTGACCGAGTCGCAGATGAGCTGGATCTCGCCGAGGATGTGGCTGGAGAGCACGACGGTCATCCCGGCGGCGGCGAGGTCGCGCATCAGCCCGCGCATCTCCCGGATGCCGCCCGGGTCGAGGCCGTTGGCCGGCTCGTCCAGGATCAGCAGCCTCGGGTTCTTGAGCAGCGCGGAGGCGACCGCCAGCCGCTGCTTCATGCCGAGCGAGTAGGCCTTCACCCGCTCCCCGGCCCGGTCGCGCAGCCCGACCAGCTCCAGCACCTCGTCGACCCGCTGGCGGGGCAGCTCACCGGCCTGGGCGAGCAGCCCGAGGGTGTCCCGGGCGGAGAAGTGCGGGAAGAACTGCGGGCTCTCCACGATGGCCCCGACCTGGCCGGCGACCGCGGGCAGCGCCTGCGGCAGCTCCTGGCCCAGGATGGCCATCCGGCCGCCGTTGGGCCGGATCAGCCCGAGCAGCGTCCGCAGGGTGGTGGTCTTGCCCGAGCCGTTCGGGCCGAGAAAGCCGTGCACCTGGCCCGCCTCGACCCGCATGTCGAAGCCGTCGAGCGCGTGGCGGACCCCGCGTTTCCGGCTCCGGTACGTCTTGCGGAGACCTTCGATCTCCAGGACAGCCGACAAGCTGACCTCCCCCGATGAGTTGGTGACAGCGGACACCATACGCGGTATGCAGCCGGAGACAATACCCGGTATGCATCGGGGTTTTCCCGGATTCGGGGTCAGGCGCGCCGGGCAGCCGCGTCAGGCGCAGACCACGTGCACGCCCGCGTCGCGGAACGCCTGCACCACGGCGGGGGACGCGCCGGAGTCGGTCACCAGCGTCTCGATCCGGTCCACCGGGCAGATCCGGGCGAAGGCGTGTCCGCCCAGCTTGGACGAGTCGGCGATGACCACGACCCGCTTGGCCCGGGCCACCATGAGGCTGTTCATGGCGGCCTCGCCCTCGTGGTGAGCGGCGGCGCCGAGCTGCGGGTCGATGGCGTCCACGCCGAGCAGCGCCACGTCGAGCGTCACCTCGCGCAGCAGCGCCCCGCCCAGCGGGCCGACCAGCTCGAACGACTTGGGCCGGACCACGCCGCCGGCCACCACCACCTTCATCCGCGAGCGCACCAGCAGCTCGTTGGCGATGTTCAGGGCGTTGGTGACGACGGTGAGCTGGGCGCCCTCGGCGCTGGTGTTCAGGTCGGGGCGGACGGCCAGCGCCCGGGCCACCTCGGTGCTGGTGGTGCCGCCGTTCAGGCCGACCACGGTGCCGGGCGAGACCAGCGCGGCGGCGGCCGCGCCGATCCGCTGCTTCTCGGCCGAGTGCTTGGCCGTCTTGTAGCGCAGCGGCAGGTCGTAGGAGACGCCGTTGGCGACCGCGCCGCCCCGGGTGCGCGTGATCATCTGCTGCTGGGCGAGCTGGTCGAAGTCACGCCGGATGGTGGCCTGGGAGACATCCAGGCGCTCGGCCGCCTCTTCGACGCTGACCCGGCCGCTGTCGGTCAGCATCTCGAGCAGCGCGTTCCATCGGGCGTAGCGGTCCACCGCGGGGCCTCCACTGACTCTGCACGAACGGTGATTGATTGCGTGCACAGTAGTGCGCGAAACTGCCGAGGCGCAAAAACCTGTCCTGCGCGATCTGGGAGCCGGTTGCCACGGCCACCCCGAATCGCGCAGAATGACGCGCGAAAGGCGGCCATATCGCGCCGTATTGCGCAAGGTCTCCCCTGGCTAGGAGTTGTCATGGCGTACGTGCACGCGGAGATCGCGAGCCAGCCCGACTGCTGGCGGGAGGCGGCGCGGCTCGCCCCGACCGTCGCCGACCGCCTGCCGCGCCCCGGCGAGCGGGTCGCCGTCGTGGGGTGCGGCACGTCGTGGTTCATGGCGGCCGCGTACGCCGGGCTGCGCGAGCGCGCCGGCCAGGGCGAGACCGATGCCTTCCAGGCCAGCGAGTTCCCCACCGGCCGCCGCTACGACCGGCTCATCGCGATCACCCGCTCCGGCACCACCACCGAGGTGCTGGACCTGCTCGCCGCGCTGCGCGGGCAGGTGCCCACCACGGTCCTGGTCGGCGACCCGGCCTCGCCGGCCGTCGAGCTGGCCGACGCGGCGGTGCCCCTGCCCTTCGCCGACGAGCGCTCGGTGGTGCAGACCCGCTTCGCCACCACCGCGCTCGCGCTGCTCCGCGCCCACCTCGGCGAGGACCTGGGCCGGCTGGCCGCCGACGCCGAGGTGGCCGTCCGTGCCCCGCTGCCGATCGACCCGGCCACCATCGAGCAGGTCACCTTCCTCGGCCGCGGCTGGACCGTCGGGCTGGCCCAGGAGGCCGCGCTGAAGTGCCGCGAGGCGGCCACCTTCTGGGCCGAGGCGTACCCGGCCATGGACTACCGGCACGGCCCCATCTCGATCGCCGCCCCGGGCCGGCTGGTCTGGGCGTTCGGCGGAATCCCGGAGGGACTGCCGGAGGACGTGGCCGCCACCGGCGCCGCCTTCGTGCACAGTCGCACGCACGGCTGCCACACGGTGCTGACCAGCTGGGCCGCCGGGCGCAACCCGGTCGACCCGATGGCCGACCTGATCATCGCCCAGCGCTTCGCCGTGGCGCTGGCCACCAGCCGCGGTCTCGACCCCGACGCGCCCCGGCACCTGACCCGCTCCGTGGTGCTCGCATGAGCCCAGGCGACGAGGTCGTCGTCGCGCTGGACGTGGGCGGCACCGGGATGAAGTGCGCCCTGGTCCGGCCGGACGGCGCCACCGTGCACGCCGAGCGGCACGCCACCGACGCGGCGCGCGGCCCCGAGGCGGTGGTCGGAACGATCCTCGACGTGGCCGAGGGGCTGGCCGGCAAGGCCCGCGCCGACGGCCTCACCCCGGTGGCCTGCGGCATCGCCGTGCCCGGGGTGGTCGACGAGGCCCGCGGGGTCGCCGTCTGGTCGGCGAACGTGGGCTTCCGGGACGTACCCCTGCGGGACCTGGCGTGGGAGCGGCTCGGCCTGCCCACGGCGCTCGGCCACGACGTGCGGGTGGGCGGCCTGGCCGAGGCCCGGCTCGGCGCCGGGCGGGACGGCGGCCACGTGCTCTTCGTCGCGATCGGCACCGGCATCGCCGCCGCCCACGTGGTCGACGGGTCGGCCGCCGTCGGCGCGCACGGCGCCGCCGGGGAGATCGGGCACATCCTGGTACGCCCCGACGGTCCGCGCTGCGGCTGCGGCCGCC
>NZ_MUYZ01000234.1:0-11230 GCF_003013775.1 Micromonospora sp. MH33 | reverse complement strand
ACCGGTCGACGCCGTGGTCCGGCTCCTGGAGACCGCCGGCCCGGTCGCCGCCACCGGCGAGGCCGCGCCCCGCGCGCTGCGCGACCGGGCGCTGCTGGAATTCCTGTACGGCACCGGCGCGCGCATCTCCGAGGCGGTCGGCGCGGTCGTGGACGACCTCGACCTCGACGCCGGGACCGTGCTGCTGCATGGCAAGGGCGGCAAGACCCGGCTCGTGCCGGTCGGCGGGTACGCGGCCGAGGCGCTGCGCGCCTGGCTGGTCCGGGGCCGCCCGGCGCTGCTCGCCGCCGGCCGGGGTACCCCGGCGGTCTTCGTCAACGCCCGCGGCGGCCCGCTCACCCGGCAGGGCGCCTGGACCGTGCTGCGCGCCGCGGCCGGGCGGGCCGGCCTGCCGGTCGACGGGCCCGACGCGGTCTCCCCGCACACCCTGCGCCACTCGTACGCCACCCACCTGCTCGACGGCGGGGCCGACGTGCGGGTGGTGCAGGAACTGCTCGGCCACGCCTCGGTCACCACCACCCAGGTGTACACGTTGGTCACCGTGGAACGGCTGCGGGAGGTCTACGTGACCGCCCACCCGCGGGCCCACGGGTGAGCGCGAGGAGTGAGCCGGGGTTGCGAGCCCCGCGGTCGCGAACGAAGCAGCGTCCCGGCTGACCACCCGCTCCGACACGCCGACCCGCTACCGAACGCGCTGCTGGCACGTGGCGTACAGTCGGCATCGGCGCGGGCCTCCAGGGGTGACGGACCGGGGGTGCGCAGCGGCGCCGCGAGGGACGTCGGACGGCTCCGACGCCGGGTGGTCGTCGGGAGGGGGCAACGAGGACATGGCAGGAAACGGTGACCGTGCCGAGACCTGGACGTCGGAGCTCCGCGAGCAGCAGGCGACGCTCGGCGCCGACCTCGGCCCCGCCGACCCGGCCGCGTACACCATGCGCAAGCCGATCCCGGAGCCGATGCCGACCGACCGGCACGGCCCGGCGCGGATCATCGCGATGGCCAACCAGAAGGGTGGCGTCGGCAAGACCACGACCACCATCAACCTGGGCGCCGCGCTCGCCGAGTACGGCCGCAAGGTGCTGCTGGTCGACTTCGACCCGCAGGGCGCCCTCTCCGTCGGCCTCGGCGTCAACCCGCACAACCTCGACCTGTCGGTCTACAACCTGCTCATGCAGGACGACGTCACCGCCGAGGACGTCCTGATCAAGACCGACGTGGCCGGGCTGCACCTGCTGCCGGCCAACATCGACCTCTCCGCCGCCGAGATCCAGCTGGTCAACGAGGTCGCCCGGGAGATGGCCCTGGCCCGGGTGCTCCGCACGGTCCGCAAGGAGTACGACTTCATCCTGATCGACTGCCAGCCCTCGCTGGGCCTGCTGGCGATCAACGCGCTGACCGTGGCGCACGGCGTGCTCATCCCGCTGGAGTGCGAGTTCTTCAGCCTGCGCGGTGTCGCGCTGCTGCTGGACACCATCGACAAGGTGCGCGAGCGGCTCAACTTCGACCTGGAGCTCGAAGGCATCCTCGCCACCATGTACGACAGCCGCACCACCCACTGCCGCCAGGTGCTCCAGCGGGTGGTGGAGGCGTTCGGCGACAAGGTCTACCAGACGGTGATCACCAAGACCGTGAAGTTCCCCGAGTCGACGGTGGCCGGTGCCCCGATCACCACCCTCGACCCGGCCTCCTCCGGCGCGCGCAACTACCGCCAGCTCGCCCGCGAGGTGATCGCCGCCCAGTCGGAGCGGTAGGCCGTCCGCCGGGTGCCCGGGTCGTGGACTACGGTTTGCCGGTGACCGCACCGCCCCTCGACCCGCCGCACGGCGCCGCCGATCCGGTGGCCGCCGCAGAGCTGGCCGCCGAGGTCGACGGCGTGGTGCCCGCCGGCCCGGCCACCGTCGAGGAGACCAGCGGCTTCACCGTCCGGTTGGACAACTTCACCGGCCCGTTCGACCTGCTGCTCCAGCTCATCAGCAAGCACAAGCTGGACGTCACCGAGGTGGCCCTGCACAAGGTCACCGACGAGTTCATCGCGTACCTCCGGGCCATGGGCGACCAGTGGGACCTGGACGAGACCAGCGAGTTCCTGTTGGTCGCCGCCACGCTGCTGGACCTGAAGGCGGCCCGGCTGCTGCCCGCCGCCGAGGTGGAGGACGAGGAGGACCTGGCCTTGCTGGAGGCCCGGGACCTGCTTTTCGCCCGGCTGTTGCAGTACAAGGCGTACAAGGAGGCGGCGGCGCACATCGCCGAGCTGGAGTCGGTCGGCGGGCGGCGCTACCCCCGCGCGGTCACCCTGGAACCCCGGTACGCCGAGGCGCTGCCCGACCTGGTGCTCGGCATCGGCCCGGCGCGGCTGCTCAAGCTGGCGCTCAAGGCGATGACCCCGAAGCCGGTGCCCGAGGTGTCCATCGCGCACGTGCACATGGTCCGGGTCAGCGTCCGGGAGCACGCCGAGATCATCTCCGAGCGGCTGCGCCGCGCCGGCACGGCCAGCTTCTCGCTGCTCTGCGCCGACTGCGAGATCACCCTGGAGGTGGTGGCCCGCTTCCTGGCGCTGCTGGAGCTCTACCGGCAGGGGCTGGTCGCCTTCGTCCAGGAGCAGGCGCTGGAGGAGCTGACCGTGCGCTGGACCGGCTCCGCCGACGGCGGCGCCGAGCTGACCATCGACGAGTACGCCGGCTCCCCGGAGCCGGCCACCCCGCCCGCCCCGGCGGCGGACGACCCGGCAACCCCGCAGGAGTGACCCGATGAGCGACGAGGAACGCCACGACTCGCTGGCCGACCAGGCCGCCGCCTGGATCCCCCCGTGGGAGCGCCCCACGCCGCCGAAGCCCGACATCACGGCCGAGGCACCCGCCGAGCCCGAGCCCTCGGCCGAGCCGGAGCCGCACGCCGCGGCACCCGTTGGATCGGGGCCCGCGCCGGCTCCGGCATCCGGGAGCGCCGCCGCGCCGCTCGGCGATGCGGAGCCCGCGATCTTGGACAGTTACCGTTCGCCAGAAACGGAAACTGTCCAAGATCCGATGGCGGAGCCGGTCGGCAGCGACGCTCCGGGCACCGATGAGCCGGTCGGTCCGGGCGCTTCGGGTGCCGGCGAGCCGGTCGGCTCCGACGCTCCGGGCGGCGCGAGTGGCGTCCCCGGGAGGCGGGGACGGCGGGCGGCGCCGGCGCCGGAGCCCGCGCCCGTGCTCGACGACGCCGAGCTGCGCGGCGCGCTGGAGGCCATCCTGCTGGTGGTGGACCAGCCGGTCAGCGAGCTGACCCTGGCCCAGGTCCTGGAGCAGTCCCCGGAGCGGATCGGCCCGATGCTCGACGAGATCGCGGCCGGCTACACCGCCGCCGGGCACGGCTTCGAGCTGCGCCGGGCCGCGGGTGGCTGGCGTCTCTACACCCGCCCGGAATACGCGACCTACGTCGAGCGGTTCGTGCTGGAGGGCCAGTCGGTGCGGCTGACCCAGGCCGCGCTGGAGACCCTCGCGGTGATCGCCTACAAGCAGCCGGTGACCCGGTCGCGGATCTCCGCCATCCGGGGTGTCAACTGCGACGGCGTGATCCGTACCCTGGTCTCCCGGGGCCTGGTCGAGGAGTGCGGCACCGAAGCGGACAGCGGGGCGTTCCTCTACCGGACCACCACGATGTTCCTGGAGAAGCTGGGGCTGAACTCGGTGAACGACCTCCCGCCCCTGGCCCCCTTCCTCCCCGACGACGTAGAAGAGCTTGCCGATGCGACGCGATGACCGTGCCCCGAAGCCCGACGCCCCCGTGTACGAGGGCGCCGAGCGCCTCCAGAAGGTGCTCGCCGCCGCGGGGGTGGGTTCGCGGCGCGCCTGCGAGGACCTGATCTTCCGGCGCCGGGTCACCGTCAACGGCCGGGTAGCCCAGCTCGGCGACAAGGCGGACCCGGCGCACGACGTCATCCACGTCGACGGCGAGCGGCTCCAGGCCGACGTCCGCCTGGTCTACGTGGCGATGAACAAGCCGCGCGGGGTGGTCACCACCATGGCCGATGAGAAGGGCCGCACCGAGCTCGCCGACTTCATCGGCGCGCGGCTGGAGCAGCGGGTCTACCACGTCGGGCGGCTCGACGCGGACAGCGAGGGCCTGCTGCTGCTCACCAACGACGGCACCCTGGCCCACAAGCTCATGCACCCGTCGTACGAGGTGCTCAAGACCTACCTCGCCGAGGTGGCCGGGCCGATCCCGCGCAACCTGGGCAAGCGGCTGACGGCCGGCGTCGAGCTGGAGGACGGGCCGGTGAAGGTCGACTCCTTCAGGGTGGTGGGCACCCTGGGCAAAACCGCCCAGGTGGAGCTGACCCTGCACGAGGGGCGCAAGCACATCGTCCGGCGTCTGATGGACGAGGTGGGACACCCGGTGTCCCGGCTGATCCGTACCTCGATCGGTCCGATCAAGCTCGGCGACCTGCGCACCGGGCGGCTGCGGCGGCTGACCAACGCGGAGGTCGCCGCCCTGTTCAAGGCGGTTGGTGACTGACCCCGTCGCTCCGGGTACGGCTCCCGGTAGGCTTCGACGCGGCCCGCGGGCCGGCGGGTGGCGTGGGACGCCCCCGACGGCGTCCCGTGCGGCCGCCCCGCGCGGCGCGGGATGATTGACGACAGGACAACCGCTCAACGGCGCCGGAGACACCGGTGACCCGCGAGGTACGGGCTGAGGAGGACAACGGTGGAGGAAAACGTACGGGCCGGGCGCTGCGTGGTCGCTGTAGACGGGCCGTCCGGTTCGGGTAAGTCCACCGTGTCGCGGCGGCTCGCGGTCAGTCTCGGCGCCCGCTACCTCGACACCGGCGCCATGTACCGGGCGCTCACCTGGGCGGTGCTGCGCTCCGGGATCGACCTGACCGACATCGAGTCGGTGGCCAAGGTCGCCGGCGAGGTCGACCTGCGCATCGGCACCGAACCCCAGGGGTACGGCGTGACCGCCGACGGCCTCGACGTGGCCAAGGAGATCCGCGGTCCCGAGGTGACCGGGGCGGTCTCCGCGGTGGCCGCCGTGGGCGCCGTCCGTGAGCTGCTGGTCGCCCGGCAGCGGCAGCTGATCGCCGACGCCGGCCGGATCGTGGTCGAGGGCCGCGACATCGGCTCGGTGGTGGCGCCCGACGCCGACCTGAAGGTGTACCTGACCGCCTCCGAGGCGGCCCGCGCCCAGCGGCGCAGCGCCGAGGACGCCGCCGACGTCGCGGCGACCGCCGCCGACCTGGCCCGCCGGGACAAGCTCGACTCGACCCGCAAGGTCAACCCGCTCCAGCAGGCCGCCGACGCGGTCGTGCTGGACACCACCGAGCTGGGCATCGACGAGGTCGTCGCCCGGCTGCGCGCGCTGCTCACCGAGCGGGGTGTGGCGTGAGCGACGAATTCGGGGGCTGGGTGGAGCTGCGCGAGCCGGAGCTGGAGCCCGGTGAGCCGACCGGCCCGCAGCCGGTCGTGGCCGTGGTCGGCCGCCCCAACGTGGGCAAGTCCACACTGGTCAACCGCATCATCGGCCGCCGGCAGGCGGTCGTCGAGGACATCCCCGGGGTGACCCGGGACCGGGTGCCGTACGACGCGCAGTGGAACGGCCGGGCGTTCACCGTGGTGGACACCGGCGGCTGGGAGCCGGACGCCAAGGACCGGGCCGCGGCCATCGCCGCCCAGGCCGAGACGGCCGTCGTCACCGCCGACGTGGTGCTCTTCGTGGTCGACGCCATGGTGGGCTCGACCGATGTGGACGAGGCCGCGGTGAAGATGCTGCGGCGCAGCGCCAAGCCGGTGATCCTGGTGGCCAACAAGGCCGACAACACCGCCATCGAGATGGAGTCGACCGCGCTCTGGTCGCTCGGCCTCGGCGAGCCGTACCCGGTCTCCGCGCTGCACGGCCGCGGCTCCGGCGACCTGCTCGACGCCATCATGGCGGCGCTGCCCGAGGCGCCGAAGATCGTGGAGAACCGCCCGCGCGGCCCGCGCCGCGTCGCCCTGGTCGGTCGGCCCAACGTCGGCAAGTCCAGCCTGCTCAACCGCTTCTCCGGCGAGGAGCGGGCGGTCGTCGACGCGGTCGCCGGCACCACCGTCGACCCGGTCGACAGCCTGGTGGAGATCGGCGGCGAGACCTGGCAGCTGGTCGACACCGCCGGCCTGCGCAAGCGGGTCGGCAAGGCCAGCGGCACCGAGTACTACGCCAGCCTGCGCACCGCCTCGGCGATCGAGGCGGCCGAGGTGGCCGTGGTGCTGCTCGACTCCAGCGAGGTGATCAGCGAGCAGGACCAGCGCATCCTCACCATGGTGGTCGAGGCCGGCCGGGCCCTGGTGATCGCCTTCAACAAGTGGGACCTGGTCGACGGCGACCGCCGCTACTACCTGGACAAGGAGATCGACCGGGAGCTGCGCCGCATCCCCTGGGCGATCCGGCTGAACCTGTCGGCGAAGACCGGCCGGGCGGTCGACAAGCTCGCCCCGGCGCTGCGCAAGGCCCTGGCCAGCTGGGAGACCCGCATCCCGACCGCGCAGCTCAACCAGTGGCTCACCGCCCTGGTCCAGGCCACCCCGCACCCGGTGCGTGGCGGCCGGGCCCCGCGCATCCTCTTCGCCACCCAGGCCGGCGTGTCCCCGCCGCGCTTCGTGCTCTTCACCACCGGCCCGCTCGACGCCGGCTACCAGCGCTTCGTGGAGCGCAAGCTCCGCGAGGAGTTCGGCTTCGAGGGCACGCCGATCGACATCTCGGTCCGGCCTCGCAAGAAGCTCGGCCCGGGCGGCCGGGGCAAGGCCCACGGCTGAGCCATCCCTCAAGAAGCCGCCGGGGGTCCGATTCCCGGCGGCTTCTTTCCTAGGACGCTCTAGGGGGAGTGGGTTCGCGGCATCCGGTGGGGCCTGTGCGTAGGCCTGAAGATCTTGCGCTAAGCTGTACCGGCTGCCGCGGGGAACACCGCGCGGGGGCATCGGGACGTGGCGCAGTTTGGTAGCGCACTTGACTGGGGGTCAAGGGGTCGTCGGTTCGAATCCGGCCGTCCCGACAGCGAGAGGGTTTCCGCAGGTCAGCGACTTGCGGAAACCCTCTTTTCATTGCTTGGCATGGATGCCCGGTCTAGCACGCCGCTGTTGGACTCCCTGACTCGGGCAGGTTGCCATGCCACTACTGGATCTTCAAAAGCTCACCGCCGGACTGTCCCGGACCTGGGCCGGGTTCCTGCGGGACTGGGACCGGTCGCTGCGGGCCGGGAACTACCCGCAGACCACCCGCTACAACTACCTCCTCGCTGCCGCGCAGTTGGGTCGGTATCTGGGGGAGTCGTCCCCGGATCCGGACGCCGATGACGCGGCTGACGACCCGTGTGCGGTGACCCGTGCGCACGTCGAGGCGTTCCAGGCGTGGATGATCGATACCCGGTCCGCGTCGACCGCGTTGAACAAGCACAAGGGGTTGCAGCAGTTCTTCAAGTGGCTGCTGGTCGACGAGCAGGCCATCGACCGATCGCCGATGGAGCGGGTGCGGCAGCCGAAGACGCCCCGCAAGCTGATCCCGGTAATGCGCGACGAGGACACCGGCAAGCTCCTCGACGCGTGTAAGGGCAAGGGCTTCGCCAATCTGCGCGACGAGGCGCTGATTCGGCTGTACTGCAACACCGGTGCTCGGCTGTCCGAGGTGGGCAACCTCCTCGTGGCCGACGTCGACCTGAACACCGAGTCGGTGCGCTTTCACGGCAAGGGCGCCAAGGACCGGCGGGTACGTTTCGGGCCCAAGACCGCACGAGCCCTCAGCCGCTACCTGCGGGCCCGGGACAAACACAAGGGCGCCGCACTGCCCCAGCTGTGGTTGGCCGAGCGTGGCACGGCCCCCTTGACTCCGAACGGCATCAAGATCCTTCTCAAGCGGCTGGGTAAGGCGGCCGGGGTGCCGGACGTGCACGCGCACCGGTGGCGGCACAGCTTCGCCCACGAGTGGAAGCGCGCCGGTGGAGACACCGGAGATCTGATGCTCCTGCTGGGCTGGACATCGGAGGACATGCCCCGTCACTACGGTGCGAGCGCGGCGGCCGAGCGGGCGCAGGAGACGCAGGCACGACTGGGAATCGGCGAGCGAGTGTAGTTTTCGGATGGCTGACGCGATCACGCACGGCCCTGCCGTGCGTGATCGCGTCGTTACCGGTAGGCTGCGGCGGGCCTTCGGGGGAGGGGTGGCGATGACACGGTACGTGGTCGACGAGAGTCGCAGTGAGCTGTTGGCAACCTGGGAGACCGGCTACGGGTCTGTCGCGATTCGGGTCGCGTCGCTGGTGGCGAGTATCGAGCCGAGACAGCGGCTGGCGCTGGCGGCCGAGTTGTCGGGCCTGTCCGAGGCGCTCTGGCGCTGCTACACGCATCCGGCGAGCGCCGCCGACAGCTTGGACATCAACACGGAGGGGTGGCGGCGAGAGCAGACCCGGAACGAGTTCGCTTCCGTTACCGCCTATATCAGGAAGCCGAGCCTGCCTGACAGCAACGGCATGATGATGGTGTCGTACGACCCGGTGGAGGAACGCGCCCATCGAGTGGGCCGTTGCCTGCACGCTGCCGCGGACGCGGATCTCACTGCTGCGGTGGTCGCCGATATCGAGGCAGAGCTCGCGGCGGTGGAGGGTGCCGAACTGGGGGACCTGTCGGGACGCTCGGCGCAGGCCGTGCAACTGACGCGCCAAGCTGCCTCGCCGGTCCAGGTCGCCGCTGCCGACGGGATTTTGATGAATGACCCGCTTGGCGGAGACGAGTTGTTTCTGGAGCTCGATCCGACCTCGGCATGCGTGGCGGCGGCGCACTGGCTGCAGGCGGCCGCCGACGTGGCGGCGGAGGCCTCCAAAGGCGCCGCGAGCGACGTCTTGGTAGAGGCCGACGACATTGAAGCGTTGCCGCACGCGACACCCACCGCGGTCCTGGAGTTGATGGAGATCGGCCTGTCGCCGACAGAGGTGGTGACCAGGATGATCTGTGATGCCATGGCGGTCGCTGAGGGCGAGGCGCCCGACATCGATGAGCTACGAGAGAAGATCGAGGAAGCCGACGATGAAGCCGAGCAGTTCAGGGCGGGCGGAGGCGAAGCGGTTGGCGAGATCGCGACGATTCGGCTGACCACTCTGGACCCGCTGCGTCCCGCCCGCGACATGCTCGAGGACCTACTGTCCGGCATTCGCGGATGCTGGCTTCTCTACCGCGAGTACGCCGTCTCCTCAACCGACCTCGAGGACACCGTGTCCCGCGACGAACTGGACGACGAGATCGACGAGGCGTTCCGCAACGAAGTGCGAGCCCGAGCGGCTGCTGACCGGCACCGACTCGACCTTGAAGACCGCAAATAGGCAGCAGGCAGACATTGGCGCGAGCGGGAGCGCGCACCGCGCCAGCGATCGCGCCATGAGCAATGGCGTGGCACCGCGGCCGCTCGTCCGCTAGATGGCAGACGATGCAGCCGAATTTGATGATGGAGCCCATGCTGCTCGGGTCGTCTCCTTGGGACGGACGGGTAACCGGGTGTTCAAGTCCCCCTCGGACACTCCCGCGTAGCAACCGTGCGACGTTGGACGTACAGGTGGTCAAGCATGCTTGACCACCTGATTTCACTCTCTGTTACCGCCGTTGGTGGCAGCCTCGTCGTTCGGCGAGGTGGGTCATGACAGACCGGCCGATCGATTCGGTGATCCCGGCGGTGGTTCCGTCAGGCGGGCTCAAGATCCGCGGCGACTCGGGTGCCGCGATGAAGCGACCGCCTCTGCCGCTGGCGCGACTAGCTCCTACCCGTGACAGCAGCACGGTGTATGGCCTGGCGTCTCTTGATGTGCATGGCCGCGTCGCTGATCGGGCGGTGATGATCGCTCTCGGCTGGGCTCCTGGCCTCAGGCTGGGCATCAGGGAAAGCGGCGGTCTGATCATCGTCGACCCTGACCCGCGCGGCGTGTTCTGAGTGACGAAAGAGGGCCATGTGCGGTTGCCCGCTGTGGTCCGCCAGTGGTGCGGGCTGACAGCCGGCGATCGGGTGCTGCTGGCGGCCGATCCGAAGGCCGGACGTCTCGTGCTTCACCCGCCGGCCTCGCTGGACGCGGTGGTCGCCCGGGTGCACGACGAGGCGTTCGGGGGCGGTGAGTCGTGAGCGGTGTGGCGGGCAGGGCCGAGCTGGAGGCCGCTCGGTTGTTGCTGTCGCGGATGGGCGTCTCGCCAGCGGATCTGGTGGTAGTGGCGTCGGACCGTCCGCCGGCTCCGACGTTCGCGGAGTATGTGCCGGTGGTTGCCGCTGCGGTGAGTGTTGGGACGCGGCGGGCGTACGGGTCGTACTGGAAGCGTGTGGTCGAGCAGTGGGGCCAGCGGCGTATCGATGAGCCGACACCATCGGAGATCGAGCGGCTTGCGGAGTACGTCAAGACGCATGTGGTGGCCCGGCGCAACGCGCGGGGTGGGCGCAGCGCGGCGGAGCATCTGATCGCGGCGCTGCGGTGCCTGTACCGGCGGGCGGTCGCCGACGGGTTCCTGTCTGAGGCCGAGAACCCGGCGTTGAAGGTGGCGAAGCCACGGCGGTTGCCGAGCACCCGGCGGGCGTTGGCGGACACCCGGTTGGCGGAGATCAATGAGGTAGCGGCGTCCACGGGTGACGATCCGGCGTTAGACAGTCTGCTTCTGCGGTTGCACACCGAGACGGCGTGCCGTCGCGGTGGGGCCCTCGCTTTGCGGCCGGTTGACCTGGACCCGGATCAGTGTCTGATCCTGCTGCGGGAGAAGGGCGAGACGGTGCGGTGGCAGCCGGTATCGCCAACATTGATGCGGTACCTGCTACGGCATGCTGAGCAGCGGCACGCCACCGAGACGGGGCCGCTATTTCGGTACCGCAACGGGCAGCCGATCACCTACCGGCGCTACGACCACCTGTGGGTTCGCATCGGTGAGCACCTGCCTTGGGTGCACGCGCAGCAGATCAGCACCCACTGGCTACGGCACACCACTTTGACGTGGGTGGAGCGCAACTTCGGCTACGCCATCGCCCGGGCCTATGCCGGTCACTCCGCCAGTGGGGGAGATGCCGGAACCACCGCTACCTACGTTCGCGCAACTATCCACGAGGTTGCTGCCGCGCTGGCGGCACTTACCGGTGAGCCACATCCGCTTGCGTAGTGGGGTGTTGGGGCGGGCCCTGTCCTAGGCGGACTAGGCCGTGTTTGGTAAGGGTCATAGCCATTGGTTGATCGCGGCGATGGTGACGGTGGCTTCGTAACGGACGGCGA
>NZ_MUYZ01000233.1:0-11413 GCF_003013775.1 Micromonospora sp. MH33 | reverse complement strand
GGGCGCGGCCGAGCCGCCCGGGTAGTGGGCGGCGATCAGCCGCTGCCCGGCGACCGAGCCGACCTCGGTGGTGAACGACTCGTCGTCGGGCAGGCCCAGGCCGAGGTTGCCGATGCCCAGGGTCAGCGCGGCCAGCGCGGCGGCGGTGCCGAGCCAGACCACCCGGGGCCGGCCGGCGACCAGGCCGGCGATCCGGCGCCACACCCCGTGGTCGGCGGCGCGGTCCCGGGTGCCGGCGCCGGGGGTGTACCGGGGCACGAACGGCCAGAACAGCCACCGGCCGCACAGCACCAGCACCGCCGGCAGCAGGGTGGTCATGGCCAGCAGCGCCGCGGCGATGCCGACCGCGCCGACCGGACCCAGGCCGCGGGTGGCCGGCAGGTCGGCCGCGAGCAGGCAGAGCAGTCCGATCGCGACGGTCGCCGCCGAGGCGCAGACCGCGCCGGCCGAGCGGCGCAGCGCGATCGCCATGGCGGCGTGCCGGTCGGCGTGCCGGCGCAGCTCCTCCCGGTAGCGGGCGATGAGCAGCAGGGCGTAGTCCACCCCGACGCCGAAGACCAGCACGGTGAGGATGGTCTGGCTCTGGAAGTCGACGGCCAGCCCGGCGTGCCGGGCCAGCAGGTAGACCACCGCCCCGGCGAGCTGGTTGGCGACGGCCACCGCGACCAGCGGGATCAGCCACAGCACCGGGCTGCGGTAGGTGACCAGCAGGAGCAGGGCGACGGTGAGCGCGGTGGCCAGCAGCAGCGCGCCGTCCATCCCGGAGAACGCGTCGAAGACGTCGTGCTCGGCGGCGGCCTCTCCGGTCAGCGCGGTCCGCAGGCCGGGTGGCGCGTCGTCGGCCAGCCGGTCCTTGAGCGCGCCGACCGCCTCGGCGCGCCGCTCGTCGTCGAGGCTGACCGGCAGGGAGAGCAGCAGCGCCCGACCGTCGGCGGCGGCCACCGGCGGGGACACCGCGCCGCCGTCGGCGTACCGGGCGAAGGCGGCCCGGTCGGCGTCGACCCGGGCCCGGTCGGCCGGGGTGAGGCCGGTGTCGCGGACGTAGACGGCGATGGCCAGCGGGTGTCGCGAGTCGGGGAAGGCCGTTTCGGCGCGCTGCACGGCCCGGCTGCTCTCGGCGCCGGCCGGCAGCGCGCCGAGCGTCGAGTTGTCCTGCACCTCGCCGAGCTTGACGGCGAGCGGGCCGGCCGCCACGAGCAGCGCCAGCCAGAGCAGGAGGACCGCGTACTTGCCGCGGCGGCCGGCGGGCAGGCCGGCCAGGCGTTGCGGGGACATCCGAGTTCCCTTCGTCGTCACGGTTGCGGGGTCGGCGACCCCACCTCCGATCCTTCGGCCCGGGCCGGCACGGGTCAGGGGTGTCAGCGCGCCGCCCCGGGTGGTGCCAGCACCACCGATCCGGCGCCGCCGGTGCCGCAGAATGGGGCCCGTGGACGGCGTACGCGGACAGCTCCGCACCTGGATCCGGCCCGGCGCGGTCACCGCCGCGCAGGGGCTGCTGATCGCCCTGCTGTCGTTGACCACGCACGTCGCGCTCTTCGTGCTGTCCCTGGTGTCGCTGCTGCTGATCCCGGTGTTCGGCGTGGGGTTCGCGCTGTTCCCGGTGGCCACCGCGCTGGTCCGGCTCTGCGCCGGGCTGCAC
Organism: Micromonospora sp. MH33; assembly: GCF_003013775.1. Lineage (NCBI taxonomy): Bacteria > Bacillati > Actinomycetota > Actinomycetes > Micromonosporales > Micromonosporaceae > Micromonospora > Micromonospora sp. MH33. The sequence goes on along the minus strand of NZ_MUYZ01000233.1, from coordinate 9,774 downwards.
CGCCGGCTGGCCGGGTGGGGTGGGGTCGAACTGCCCACGCCCTACCTGCCGGCCCCGGCGGGGGCGCAGTTCGGCACCTGGCGGCGGTTCCGCTGGGTGGTGACCGACCCGGCCACCTGGCGCGACCTGTCCTGGCTGCTGCCCGGCGCGGTCACCGGCGCGATCTGCCTGGCCGCCTTCGCCCTGCCGCTGTACGGCCTGGAGGGGGTGCTCGGGGTCCCGCTGGTGCTGCACCTGACCGTCGGCTTCGGCTACGGCCCGTTCTGGCCGATCGACAACCTCGCCGAGGCGCTGCTCTGCTTCCCGCTGGGCGCGCTGATCCTGGTCGGCGGGCTGGCCGCCGGGCGCTGGCTGGTCTGGCTGCACCTGGCCTTCGCCCGGTTCTTCCTGCCGCCGACCCGCACGGCCGAGCTGGCACTGCGGGTCCGCCAGCTCACCGTCACCCGGGCCGAGACGGTGGACGCCCAGGCGGCCGAGCTGCGGCGGATCGAACGGGACCTGCACGACGGGGCGCAGGCCCGGATCGTCGCGCTGAGCATGAGCATCGGCCTGGCCGAGCAGCTCATGGGGGACGACCCGGAGGCGGTACGGCGGCTGCTCGCCGAGGCGCGGGAGACCAGCGGGCAGGCCCTGGCCGAGCTGCGCGGGCTGGGGCGCGGCATCCACCCGCCGGTGCTCGCCGAGCGCGGCCTGGCGGGCGCCGTACGCGCGCTGGCGCTGGCCGTGCCGCTGCCGGTGGCGGTGACCGTCGACCTGCCGGGCCGCCCGGCCGCCCCGGTGGAGTCCGCCGCGTACTTCGCGGTGGCCGAGGGGCTGGCGAACGTGAGCAAGCACAGCGGGGCGTCCCGGGCCTGGGTCGAGCTGGGTCACACCGACGGGCGGCTGACCATCGTCGTCGGTGACGACGGGCGGGGTGGGGCCGACGCGGCGGCGGGCAGCGGCCTGGCGGGGATGGGGCGTCGCCTGGCCGCGTTCGATGGGACGATGGTGGTGACCAGTCCGGCCGGTGGGCCCACCGTCATCAGCATGGAGCTGCCGTGCGAGTTGTCATCGCCGAGGATCTCGCCCTCCTCCGGGACGGGCTGATCCGCATCCTGGAGGCGTTCGGCTGCCAGGTGGTCGCGGCCGTCGACAACGGACCGTCGGTGCTGCCCGCGCTGACCGCGCACCGCCCGGACGTCGCGGTGCTCGACGTGCGGCTGCCCCCCACCTTCACCGACGAGGGGTTGCAGGCCGCCATCCGGGCCCGCGCCGAGATCCGCGGGCTGCCGATCCTCGTGCTGTCCCAGCACGTCGAGCAGCTCTACGCCCGGGAGCTGCTCTCCGACCGGCTCGGCGGGGTGGGCTACCTGCTCAAGGACCGGGTGTCCCACGTGGACCAGTTCGTCGACGCGGTGCGCAGGGTGGCCGCCGGCGGCACGGTGATGGACCCGGAGGTGGTCGCCCAGCTGCTGGCCAGCCGGTCCGGGGCGGGGCCGCTGGACGAGCTGACCGCCCGGGAGCGGGAGGTGCTCGGCCTGGTGGCCGAGGGCCGGTCCAACGCGGCGGTCGCGGCCCGGCTCTTCGTCACCGAGAAGGCGGTCAACAAGCACATCAACAACATCTTCAGCAAGCTGCGGATGCCGCCGTCCGGTGACGACAACCGGCGGGTGCTGGCCGTGCTGGCGTACCTGCACGGGGAGGACGGCCGCCGGCCGCGTACCCCGGCCTGACCGCTTTCAGGAGGCGGTGTCGGTCAGGGCGGGGGAGCGGTCCAGGTGCGGCACGGCCGGTCCGGGGCGGCCGAAGTGCCAGCCCTGCCCGGCGTCGCAGCCGATCGCGCGCAGCCGGTCCGCCTGGTCGGCGGTCTCCACCCCCTCGGCCGTGACGGTCAGGCCGAGGGCGTGCGCCAGGGAGACCAGCGAGGCGAGGATCCGCTCGTCGGTGCGGCTGCCCGGGTCGTCGGCCGGGGCCCGCAACCCGGCCACGAACTCGCCGGCCACCTTCAGCTCGCTCACCGGCAGGTCCCGCAGGTACGCCAGGTTGCAGTAGCCGGTGCCGAAGTCGTCGATGGCCACCCGGACGCCCAGGTCGGCCAGCACCCGCAGGGCACGGACCGGCTCCGCCACGGCGCTCATCATGGTGCTCTCGGTGATCTCCAGCTGCAGCCGTTCGGCGGGCAGGCCAGCACGCCCCAGCACGCCCTGCACCTCCTGCACCAGCCCGGGCCGGTGCAGCTGGCGGACGGCCAGGTTGACGCTGACGAACGGGGCCTCGGCCGCCCCGGCCGCCCAGGTCCCCGCCTCACGGCACGCCTCGGCGAGCACCCAGCTGCCCAGCCGGACGATCAGGCCGGTCTCCTCGGCGAGCGGGATGAAGCTGTCCGGGCGGAGCACGCCCAGCTCCGGGTGGCACCAGCGGACCAGCGCCTCCATGCCGACCACCCGGCCGTCGCGCAGCCCGGTCAGCGGCTGGTAGTCGAGGTAGAACTCGCCCCGGTCGAGCGCCGCGGGGATCGCCGCCGAGAGGGCGTAGCGGGCCAGCTCGCGGCGGTTGCGGTCGGCGTCGAAGATCGACCAGCGGGCCCCGCCGGCAGCCTTGGCCCAGTGCAGGGTGCTGTCCGCCGCGCGCATCAGCTCCATCGGCGAGGTGCCGGCCACCTGCCGCTCCACGATGCCGATGCTGGCCGACACGGTCAGCTCGTGCCCGTCGACAAGCGCCGGCTCGCTCACCGCCGCCAGGGCCGCCTCGGCCACCTTGACCACGTCCTCCGTGCAGCCGGTGCGCTCGACCAGGATGACGAACTCGTCGCCGCCGAGCCGGGCCACCAGGTGCTCGCCGAGCGCCCGCCGCAGCCGCCGCGCCACCGCGACCAGCAGCGCGTCGCCGACCTGGTGGCCGAGGGAGTCGTTGACCACTTTGAACCGGTCCAGGTCGAGGAAGCAGACCCCGATCCGGTCGGCGCCCCGCCCGGGCGCGGTGATCGCGGTGGTGAGCCGCTCGGTGAACAGGGTGCGGTTGGGCAGGTCGGTCAGCGGGTCGTGGGTGGCCTGGTGCCGGAACCGGGCCTCGCTCTCCCGCAGCGCCCGTTCGGCCTGCGCCCGGGCCATCATGGCGGCCCGCCGGATGGCCTCCTGCTCGTCGAGCGTGCGGTCGCGCAGGGCGCGGGCGTACCCGGTGGCGACGGTGGCGAGCAGCCGGGCCATCCGGTCCTCGACGTCGTCGACGGCCAGGTCGAGGTCCCGGACCAGGCGGAGCTGGATCACCTCGATGGTGCGGCCGAGCCCCTCGGCCGAGGCGATGTGCGACTGCACCAGCTCGGCGCCGACCTGTTGGCCGATCCGCAGGTCGAACGGGTCGGCGCGCAGCGCCAGGGCCAACCGCTCGGTGAGCCGCTGGAGCAGCGCCTCCAGCTGGGCCTGGGTCATCGGCAGGTAGCTGGTCCCGGAGACCGCCTTGGCCCAGGCCCGGGCGAACGCGCCGGGGCGGGTGCGGGTGGTGGCGGTGGCCCCGTCGTCACCCACCGAGCCGCCCGACGCCGCCCATGAAGACCGCCTGCGCGGCGTTCTCCGCCTGCTCGGGGGCGTCCGGCCGCCACTGCGGCACCCAGACCACACCCGGGTCGACCAGCTCGAATCCGGCGAAGAGCGCGGACAGCTCGGCCCGGCTGCGGATGAAGAGCTGGTTGTCGGTGCGCCGGTAGACCCGCTCGGCCTCGGCCCGCTCGCCCGTGCCGGCCCGTCCGTCGTCGCTGGCCTGCGACATCACCAGGTAGCTGCCGGGGGCCAGCGCCGCGCGCAGCGTCCGCAGGATCTCCTCCGGGCGGTCCGCGTCCGGGATGAAGTGCAGCACCGCCACGATCATCACGGCGACCGGCTGGGAGAAGTCCAGCAGCCCCAGGACGTCGGGATGGCGCAGGATCGCCTCCGGCCGGCGCAGGTCCTCCTGGACCACCGCGGCCCGGTCGTTGCCGGCCAGGATCTCCTGGCTGTGCGCCACGGCGACCGGGTCGACGTCGACGTAGACCACCCGGGCCTCCGGGTCGATCCGCTGGGCGATCTCGTGCACGTTGCCCACGGTCGGGATGCCGGAGCCGATGTCGAGGAACTGGCGTACCCCGGAGTCGGCCAGGAACTGCACCGCCCGGCGGAGGAAGGCCCGGTTGGCCTGGGCCATCAGCGGAGCCTCCGGCACGGCCTCCACCATGGCCCGGGCCGCGGCCCGGTCGGCCGCGAAGTTGTGCGAGCCGCCGAGGTAGTAGTCGTACATGCGGGCCACGCTGGGGCGCTCGATGTCGATGGTCTCGGGTGCCCAGTCCGGCCGCTGCATGCGCTTGCCCCTTTGTGTCGGCGACGCGCGGGGGTCACCGCCGCGCGGATCACCCGGGTATTCTGCCCGCCCGGCGTCGCCGTGCAAAGACCGCCGTCGCTACGCGTCCGGCCCCTCACCGTACGCGGTCAGGGCCGCCCGGAATGCCGGAGAGGCCCGCGTCCGGCTGCGGACGGGGCCTCTCCGGCGTCGAGCTGGTGGGACGCCGTCAGAACTTCGGGGCGTCCGGGGCCTCCAGCAGCCCCAGCCGCAGCGCGGTCATCAGCGCCTGGGCGCGGTTGGCCGCGCCGAGCTTCTCGTAGAGCTTCGAGATGTGCGTCTTGGCGGTCGACTCGCTGACGAACAGCTGCTTGGCGATGCCGGCGACGCTCATGCCGTCGGCGAGCAGCCGCAGCACCTGACCCTCACGGGGGGACAGCTGCGGGCCGGACGGGGCCAGCCGGCGCTTCATGGCCTCGGCCAGGTCGGCCGCGGTGAACGCGCTGGGGGAGGAGGCGGCGTGCCGGGCGGCGGCCACCACCTCGTCGGCCGGGGCGGTCTTCGGCACGAACGCGCTCGCCCCCGCCTCCAGGGCGCCGAACAGCTGGTCGTCGCCGGCGTACATGGTGAGCACCACGATGCCCATCGACGCGCTGGACTTGCGCAGGGCGCGGGTGGCCTCCAGGCCGCTGCCGTCGGGCAGCCGCAGGTCCATGATCACCACGTCCGGCTGGAGCGCGCCGGCCTGGCGCACGCCCTCCGCGGCCGTGGCCGCCTCGCCCACGACCTCGAACTGCCGGTCCCGCTCGAAGGCGTGCCGCAGACCCTTACGGATCAGATCGTGATCGTCGACAAGGAGAACCTTGGTCCGGGTGGCCGGTGTCGGGCTAGTGGTCATCCTCGGGTTACTCCCCTTCTCCTGCTTCGCTGCCGCGCACCCTACCGCGCCGGGGCGAGGAGCCGAGTACCACCGCCACGGTCGTGCCGCTGGGTTGCCGCGGCCTGATCTCCAACCGGCCCCGGATACGTTCCGCCCTCTCGGCCATGATCGCAAGACCGTAGTGCCCGTCGGGTCGCTGGTCACCGATGCCGTGACCGTCATCCGACACTTCGATCTGAGCGTACGGGGGGTCCACCTCACAGGTGACCCACAGGTTCGCCGCCCCGGCATGCTTGCGGGCGTTGGTCACCGCCTCCTGCGCGATGCGCAGCAGTTCCGCCTCGGTGGCGGCGGGCAGCCGGGCGGTGGACTCGTCCAGGGACAGGTGCACCCGCAGGCCGCCGGAGGCGCCGACGGTGCGGGCGTACTCGGCGATGGCGGCGGCCAGGCCGCCGTGCCGGTCCACCTCGCTGCGCAGCTCGAACAGGCTCAGCCGCAGCTCGGTGATCACCCGGGTGACCTCCTGGCGCAGGGTGCGCAGCGAGTCGGCGGTCTCCTCGGCGTCGTCGTGCACCGTGGCCAGGGCGTTGTCGATGCCGTACCCGACCATCACCAGCTCCTGGGCGACGCCGTCGTGGATCTCCCGGGCCAGCCGCTGCCGTTCCTCGTTGGTGGCCAGCGAACGCACCTCGTCGAAGAGCAGCGCGGCCTCCAGGCGCAGCGCGGCCGGGCCGGTCAGGGCGGTGACCCGGGACACCACCGGCGGCGGGTACGCGTGCGCGGTGTCCGCCTCGACGACCACCAGGCCGACCGTGCGCACCCCGGCGACCAGCGGCACGATCAGCGCCGAGACCTCGCCGGACTGCCGGGAGCGGGCCTGCGAGCGGGCCGAGGTGGTCGGCTGCTGGCTGGCCCAGGCGTCGGCGATGGCCGAGTCGGCGTCGAGCGTGGTCTCCCAGTCCACCCGGTCCGCGCCGATCTGGGCGAGCACCACGAGCCGGCCGCCGCCGCTGGCCGACAGCACCGCGCCCCGGTCGGTCTTGGCCACCACCCGCAGCTCCTCCAGCAGGTGCTCGGAGATGCCGCCCGGGTCGAGGGTGGCGCCGGGAAGCTGGCGGGCGACCGTGCGCAGCTGGGTGAGCAGCCGGGTGGCCTCCGCGTACGGCTGGGGTTTGCCCTCGCCGCGGACCCGCATCACCCGTTGGAGCGTGCCGGCGGTGTAGAGCCCGAGGCCGGCCAGGATCAGCCACTGCGCGCAGACCGCCAGGTAGCCGAGCTGGCCGAGCTGCGGCTCACCGGCGACCTCGGTGAAGGCCGCGCTGACCAGCAGGGTGGCCGCCGCCACCACGAGCAGCGCCGCGCCCTCGCGGAACCGGCGGCGCAGCGCGGTCACGGTGACCGGCACGGCGAGGTACGGCAGCACCGCCGAGGCGCCCAGCCCGCCGGTCACCCCGGTGAGGTGGGTGTCGGCGGCGACCTGGCTGGCGGCCAGCCCCAGGACCATCACCTCGGCGAAGCGGCTGATCGGGGCGAGCAGCCGGTGCTGCGGGGCCAGCACGGCGGGCAGCCCGGCGACACCGAGCAGGGCGATCCACCAGAGCTGGGCGGCGTCGCGGGTGGCGAACAGGGTCAGGGCGGCGACCAGCGCGAGGATGACCACGCGCGCCGCGGCCGCGAGGGGCTGCGTCGGCGGCTGGCTGGGTGTCGAGGCGGGCACCTGACGGATGGTAGTCAGCCCCGGTAGATATCGGCGATCTCCGCCGCGTACGTCTTGTGCACGACCTGCCGCTTGACCTTGAGCGAGGGGGTCAGTTCGCCGGTCGCCTCGGTGAAGTCCTGGGGCAGGATCCGGAACACCTTGATCGCCTCGGCCTTGGAGACCGCCTGGTTGGCCTGGTCGACCGCGGCCTGCACCTCGGCCCGCAGCGTCTCGTCCTCGCGCAGCTCGGCCACGCTGGTGGCCTCCGGGCGGCCGTGCGCGGCCAGCCACTTCGGCAGCGCCTCCTCGTCCAGGGTGACCAGCGCCGCGATGAACGGCTGCCGGTCGCCGACCACCACGCACTGGCTGATCAGCGGGTGCGCCCGGACCTGGTCCTCCAGCACCGCCGGGGCGACGTTCTTGCCGCCGGCGGTCACGATGATCTCCTTCTTGCGCCCGGTGATGGAGAGGTAGCCGTCCTCGTCGAGCTGGCCCAGGTCGCCGGTGCGGAACCAGCCGTCGGCGCTCACCGCCTCGGCGGTGGCCGCCTCGTTGTGCCAGTAGCCCTGGAAGATGATCTCCCCGGAGATCAGGACCTCGCCGTCGTCGTCGATCCGGATGGTGACGCCGGGCAGCGGCCGGCCGACCGTGCCGATCCGGGTGTGCCCGGGCAGGTTCGCGGCGGCGGCCGGCGCGGTCTCGGTGAGGCCGTAGCCCTCGCAGATGGTCACGCCGATGCCGCGGAAGAAGTGCCCGAGCCGGGCGCCGAGCGGGGCGCCGCCGGAGATCGCGTCCCGGCACCGGCCGCCCAGCGCCGCCCGCAGCTTGCGGTAGACCAGCTTGTCGAAGAGCGCGTGCTGGGCACGCAGGCCCAGGCCCGGCCCGTCGGAGGTCTCCAGCGCCTCGCTGTACGCGATGGCGACCTTCTCGGCCCGGTCGAAGATCTTGCCCTTCCCGTCGGCCTCGGCCTTCTGCCGCGCGCCGTTGTAGACCTTCTCGAAGACCCGGGGTACGGAGAGCACGAAGGTCGGCTTGAACTCCTGCAGCTCGCCGACCAGGTTCTTGGTGTCCGAGCAGTGCGCCATGGTGGCCCGGGCCTGCACCACGCCGACCTGGATGAGCCGGGCGAAGGCGTGCGCCAGCGGCAGGAAGAGCAGGGTGGAGGCGCCCTGGCGGAACAGGTTCGGCAGCACCGGCACGGCGTTGGCGATGTCGGCGTAGATGTTGCGGTGGGTCAGTACGCAGCCCTTGGGGCGGCCGGTGGTGCCACTGGTGTAGATGATGGTGGCGACGTCGTCGGCCCTCAGGGTCGAGCGGCGTACCTCGACCTCGGCCGGGTCCACCGACGCGCCGGCGGCGACCAGCTCGTCGACCGCGCCCAGCTCGATCTGCCAGACCTCGCGCAGCTCGGGCAGCCGGTCGCGGACCCCAGCGACCAGGGTGGCGTGCCCGGTGCTCTCCACCACGACGGCGACCGCGCCGGAGTCGGAGAGGATCCAGGCGGCCTGTTCCGCGCTGGAGGTCTCGTAGATCGGCACGGTGACCGCGCCGGCCGCCCAGATCGCGTAGTCGAGCAGCGTCCACTCGTAGCGGGTGCGGCTCATCAGCCCGACCCGGTCACCGGGGGACACGCCGGCCGCGACCAGGCCCCGGGCCACCGCGACGACCTCGTCGCGGAACTGCCGGCAGGTCACGTCGACCCAGGCGCCGCCCGTGCCCTCGGCGCGCCGGACGAACTGCACGGCCTCGGGGGCGACCTCGGCGTTGTTCCAGACCGGGTCGGTCAGGTTGGCCGCGTCGCCGACGGTGACGATCGGCGGAACGGAGAACTCGCGCACCTGCACTCCCTCGTGCTCGCACTGGCCGGGCCGGCCGTGGTCGGCTCAGTCGAAACCTACCCGCCCGTCCCCGGGGATGAGGTAGCGAGGTTGCCTGCCCGGCAGGTGGGACATCGGCGCGCCGCGACGGGCGGGGGTGGAGCGGCGCGCGCCCGCCCGCCGCCGGGTAGCCTCCCCCCATGGCGGACTCCTCCACCCAGTCGATCGTCGTCGGCGCGTCACCGGACCGGGTGGCGGCGGTCATCTGCGACTTCCCCCGCTACCCGGAGTGGACCGAGGCCGTGCGGCGGGCCGAGGTGATCGAGGAGTACGAGGACGGCTACGCCAGCCAGGTCCGGTTCACCATCGACGCGGGCGTGATGGCCGACGAGTACGTGCTGGCCTACGAGTACGCCGAGGACATCTCCCGGATCGAGTGGCACCTGGTGGCGCCCTCGAAGATGCAGAAGTCCCAGCGCGGGTCGTACGACCTGGTCGGCAACCCGGACGGAACGACCACGGTGACCTACACCCTCGAGGTGGAGCTCTCCGTGGGGATGCTCGGCATGTTTCGCCGCAAGGCCGAGAAAATGATCATGGATGCGGCGTTGAAGCAGCTCAAGCGCCGGGTAGAAGCACTCGGTGCGGCTGACTGACCCGTCCGTCGTCCCGGTTGTCACGCTGGAGGAGCCGAACCATGGGCACCACTGATCCGGGTTCGGCCCGGGAAGAGGCCGAGCGCCTCGTCGCCATGCTGCTGGCCACCGCGAAGCTGGCCGCCGCCACGCCCGGGGCCGGTCCCTGGGGTCCGCTCGGTGGGATCCTGTCGGGTGTCCTCGGTCACAGCCCGGGCGGCACGGGCGCGGGCGACGGGTCGTCCGCCCCGTCCGGCGGCGGCGCCGGCTTCGCCACCGGGTCGCCCGAATGCTGCGTCTGCCCGGTCTGTCGGGGTATCGCGGCGTTGCGCGACCCGAGTCCCGAATTCGCCGAGCGGCTCGCCACCGGCGCCGGCGACCTGGCCGCCGGGGTGGCCAGCCTGCTGCGCGCCTTCGCCCCGTCCGAGCCGGCCGGGCCGGGCGGCCCGACGGCGG
>NZ_MUYZ01000232.1:0-11518 GCF_003013775.1 Micromonospora sp. MH33 | reverse complement strand
GTACCGGGCGGGCCACGGGCGCGGCCAGGACCAGGGTGAGCCGGTGCGCCAGCTTGCGCTCGCGGAGCCGGTCCAGGGCCACGCCGGCCGCCGCGGTGGCGACGGCGGTGACCGTGCCGGCCAGCACCAGGGTCTGCCGGGGGCCGGCGTGCTCGGCGAGCCAGCCGAGCAGCGGCGCGCCCACGGCCGCGGAGACCGAGCCGGTGACCGCCAGAGCGGCCAGCACCCGCCCGCGCATGGCGTAGTCGGTGTCGAGCTGGGCCCGGGCGCCGACCGTGGTGTCGATGATCACCGCCGCGGCCGCCACCGGCAGGATCACCGCGGCGAAGCTCAGCGTGCCCGGGGCCAGGCCGGCGACGATCTGCAGCCCGCTGGCCAGCAGGCCGGCCCCGACCAGCACCGCGTAGCCGAGTTCCGCGCGGCGGGCCGCGAACAGGGCACCGAGCACCGTGCCGACGGCGAAGACGGTGGAGAGGAGGCCGTAGCCGGACACGCCGCCGTGCAGCGGCCCGTCGCTCATCGCGGCCATGGTGACCTGGTAGTTGCGGCCCAGGCTGCCGAGCACGAAGGAGAGCGCCAGGGCCACCAGCACCACCGGCTGGCGTCTGAGGTAGCGGAAGCCGGCCCGGATGCCGCCGTCGGACGGCGCCGCGTCGGCCGGCGCGGCCGCACCGGCGTGCCGCTCCCCCTCGCGTACGGCGAACAGCGCCACGACGACCGCGACGAAGCTGGCGGCGTTCGCGGCGAAGAGCAGCGCGGGGCCGACGGCGGCGACCACGACGGCGCCGAGGCTCATGCCGAGGATCCGTCCGGCGGAGTTCGTGAGCGAGCCGAGCGCGAGGGCGTTGCCGAGGCTCTCCCGGTCGACCAGGGTGGAGGCCCAGCGGCCCATCACCGGTCCCTCGATCGCCGACACGGCCCCGGTGGCCAGCGAGATCGCGTAGATGGCCGGGAGGCCCCCGGCGCCGGTGACGGCGACCACGGCCAGCCCGGCGGCGAGCAACGCGTGGGCGGCCTGGGCGCCGATCAGCAGCGGCTTGGCGGGCACGCGGTCGGCCAGCGCGCCACCCCAGACGCTGAGCACCAGCGTGGGCAGGGCCTGGAGCAGGACGGTGAACCCCATCGTGGTGGCCGATCCGGTCTCGGCCAGCACGAACCAGTTGACGCCGAGGACCTGCATCCAGGTGCCGATCACCGACACGAACCCGGCCGCGGCCCAGATCCGGTAGTTGCGGTGGCGCAGCGCGGCGAACGTGGCGCCGAGGGCCATGAGTGTTTCCCCGTCCAGACGGTGACACGACGAAGCCGGACCCGTGGGTCCGGCCAGCGCACAAGTCTGGCGGCGGTCAAACCTCCCGACGACAGTTGGTGAGGGGGTTCACCAGCACGGTCGGACGCCCGGGCCGGGCCGGGCACGAACCGGACGACACCCCGGTCCGCCGGGGACCGGGGTGTCGGCGACGCGCGGGTCAGCGGGCGGCGAGCGGCTGCCGGGCCGGGTCGACCGGCGCGGGCAGCGTCCCGACCCCGCCCAGGTACCCGTGGATGGCCGCGGCGGCGGCCCGGCCCTCGGCGATCGCCCAGACGATCAGCGAGGCGCCCCGGTGCATGTCCCCGGCGACGAACACGCCGTCGGCGTCGGTCCGCCAGTCGGGGCGGGCGTCGACCGCGCCCCGGCGGTTGCGGGTCACCCCGAGCTGGGTCAGCAGCGGCTGCTCCTCGGTGCCCTCGAAGCCGATGGCGAGCAGCACCAGGTCGGCCGGGATCTCCCGCTCCGAGCCGGGCAGCGCCGTGACGATCCGCTTGCCGTCGACCTTCTCGACGGTCACCTCGGCGATCCGGACCGCCCGGACCTGGCCGGTGCCGTCGTCGACGAACTCCTGCACCGCCACGGCGAAGACCCGCTCGCCGCCCTCCTCGTGCGCCGGGTAGCTGCGCAGCACCCACGGCCAGGTGGGCCACGGATCGCGGGCGGCGTCCCGGTCGGTCGGGGGCTCCGGGTAGAGGTCGAGCTGGTGCACGCCGGCCGCGCCCTGCCGGTGGGCCACACCGAGGCAGTCGGCGGCGGTGTCGCCACCGCCGATGATCACCACGTGCTTGCCGGCCGCGTCGATCGGGCTGCCGTCCGGGAGCGTGGCCAGGGCGGGCCTGCCCTCGCCGGCCGCCGCGACGACCCGATTCGCCGCGACCAGGTGCGCCATGGCCTGGTGTACGCCGCGCAGCGCCCGCCCCGGCGTCTCCGGGGTGTCCCGGCCCTGCAGCGCGCCGCAGGCGAGCAGCACCGCGTCGTGCTCGGCGCGCAGCTGCTCGGCGGTGACGTCGACGCCGACGTTCACCCCGGTGCGGAAGCGCACCCCCTCGGCGGCGAGCTGCGCCAGCCGCCGGTCGATGTGCCGCTTCTCCAGCTTGAAGTCGGGGATGCCGTAGCGGAGCAGGCCGCCGGGCGCGTCGTCCCGCTCGTACACGGTGACGGCGTGGCCGGCCCGGGCGAGCTGCTGTGCGGCGGCGAGACCGGCAGGGCCGGAGCCGACCACGGCGACGGACCGGCCGGTCGGGGCCGGCGCCGGCTGCGGGCGCAGCCCGCCCCGGGCCACCGCGGCGTCGGCGATCTCCACCTCGACCTGCTTGATGGTGACGGGCTGCTGGCCGCCCAGGCCGAGCACGCAGGCCGCCTCGCAGGGCGCCGGGCAGAGCCGGCCGGTGAACTCGGGGAAGTTGTTGGTGGCGTGCAGCGACTCCACCGCCGAGTCCCAGCCGCCGGTGCGGACCAGGTCGTTCCAGTCCGGGATCCGGTTGCCGAGCGGGCAGCCGTCGTGGCAGAACGGGATGCCGCAGTCCATGCAGCGGGTGGCCTGCTCGCGGATCAACTCCTCGCCGGCCGGCGGGTAGACCTCCCGCCAGTCCATGATCCGCACCGGCACCGGGCGGCGGGCGGGCAGCCGCCGGTCGTAGCGCAGGAAACCGTTCGGGTCAGGCACGAGCCACCTCCTGGGCGACCGCCCGAGGCGCGGGCGGCACCGGCGCGGCGGACGGCGCAAGCGCGCTCATCACCGCGTCGTCGACGTCACGGCCGGCGGCTTCGGCGGCCCGCATGATCTCCAGCACCCGGCGGTAGTCCCGGGGCACCACGGCGGTGAACTCCTCCACCGCCTCCGGCCAGCGCTTCAGCAGCTCCTCGGCGACCGCCGAGTCGGTCTCGGCGAAGTGCCGCTGGACCAGCTCGTGCAGCCGCTCCCGCTCCTCCTCGCGCAGCGGCGACAGGTCGACCAGCTCCGCGTTGACGAGCCGCCGGTCCAGCCGGTGCACGAACGCGGTGCCGCCGGACATGCCGGCCGCGAAGTTGCGCCCGGTCGGCCCGAGCACCACCACCGTGCCGCCGGTCATGTACTCGCAGCCGTGGTCGCCGACGCCCTCGACGACGGCCACCGCACCGGAGTTGCGCACCGCGAACCGCTCGCCGACCCGGCCGCGCAGGAAGACCTCGCCGCCGGTGGCGCCGTACAGGATGGTGTTGCCGGCGATGATCTGGTCCTCGGCGCGCCGGCCCGGGTCGGCGTCCGCGCCGGCGAACGGCGCGGCGGCGTCCGGGCGGACGACCAGCCGACCGCCGGAAAGGCCCTTGCCGACGTAGTCGTTGGCGTCGCCGTGCAGGCGCAGGGTGACCCCGCGCGGCAGGAACGCGCCGAACGACTGGCCGGCGGTGCCGTGCAGCAGGAACTCGACGGTGTCGTCGGGCAGGCCGGCGCCGCCGAAGCGGCGGGTCACCTCGCCGCCGAGCATCGCGCCCACGCTGCGGTGCTCGTTGCGTACGGCCACCTCGACCCGGACCGGGGTGCCGTCGCGCAGCGCCGGCTCGGCCAGGGCGATGAGCTGGTTGTCCAGCGCCAGCTCCAGGCCGTGGTCCTGGGCCCGGATCCCGCGCCGGGCGGCGCCCTCGGGCAGCTCGGGCAGGTCCAGCACCCGGCTCAGGTCGAGCCCGTGGCCCTTCCAGTGGTCGATCGCGGGGGCGACGTCGAGCAGCTCGGTGTGCCCGATCGCCTCCTCGATGCTGCGGAAGCCCAGTTCGGCCAGGTAGCCGCGGACCTCCTCGGCCAGGAAGAGGAAGAAGTTCTCCACGAACTCGGGCCGGCCGGTGAAGCGCTCGCGCAGCACCGGGTTCTGGGTGGCGATGCCGACCGGGCAGGTGTCCAGGTGGCAGACCCGCATCATCACGCAGCCCTCGACGATCAGCGGGGCGGTGGCGAAGCCGAACTCCTCGGCGCCGAGCAGCGCCGCGACCAGCACGTCCCGGCCGGTCTTGAGCTGGCCGTCGACCTGCACGGTGACCCGGTCGCGGAGCTTGTTGAGCAGCAGCGTCTGCTGCGCCTCGGCCAGGCCCAGCTCCCAGGGGGTGCCGGCGTGCTTCAGCGAGTTGAGCGGGGAGGCGCCGGTGCCGCCGTCGTGGCCGGAGATCAGGATGACGTCGGCCTTGAGCTTGGCCACGCCGGCGGCCACGGTGCCCACCCCGACCTCGCTGACCAGCTTGACGTGCACCCGGGCGGACGGGTTGACGCACTTCAGGTCGTGGACGAGCTGGGCCAGGTCCTCGATCGAGTAGATGTCGTGGTGCGGCGGCGGGGAGATCAGGCCGACGCCGGGGGTGGCGTGCCGGGTCCGGGCGATCCACGGCCAGACCTTGTTGCCGGGCAGCTGACCGCCCTCGCCGGGTTTCGCGCCCTGGGCCATCTTGATCTGGAGGTCGTCGGCGTTGACCAGGTATTCGCTGGTCACGCCGAACCGGCCGCTGGCGATCTGCTTGACCGCCGAGCGGCGCCGCGGGTCGTGCAGCCGGTCGACGTCCTCGCCGCCCTCGCCGGTGTTCGACTTGCCGCCGAGGCGGTTCATCGCGATGGCCAGGGTCTCGTGTGCCTCCGCCGAGATCGACCCGTACGACATGGCGCCGGTGGCGAACCGCTTGACGATCTCGCCGGCCGGCTCGACCTCGTCCAGCGGCACCGGCGGGCGCACCCCGGTACGCAGGCTGAACAGCCCGCGCAGCGAGCCGCCCCGCGCGGCCAGCTCGTCGACCTTGGCGGTGTACTGCCGGAAGACGTCGTACTGGCGGCTGCGGGTGGCGTGCTGGAGCAGGAAGACCGTCTCCGGGTTGAACAGGTGCAGCTCGCCCTCGCGGCGCCACTGGTACTCGCCGCCGACCTCCAGCCGGTCGGTGGCCCGCCCGCCCGGGGCCGGCCAGGCCAGGGCGTGCCGGGCGGCCACCTCGGCGTGGATCTCGGCCAGCCCGATGCCACTGATCGTGCTCGGGGTGCCCCGGAAGTAGCGCTGGACCAGCCGGGTGTCGAGGCCGACCGCCTCGAAGACCTGCGCGCCGCAGTACGACGAGACCGTCGAGATGCCCATCTTCGACATGATCTTCAGGACGCCCTTGCCGAGCGCCTTGACGTAGTTGCGGATCGCCTTGCCCGGTTCCACGCCCACCAGCGCGCCCGTGGAGATCATGTCCTCGACCGACTCGAAGGCCAGGTACGGGTTGACCGCCGCCGCCCCGTAGCCGATCAGCACGGCCGCGTGGTGCACCTCGCGGCAGTCGCCGGACTCGACGATGAGCGCGACCTGGGTCCGCGTCTGCTCCCGGACCAGGTGCTGGTGCACCGCGGCGGTGAGCAGCAGCGACGGGATCGGGGCCAGGTCGGCGTTGGAGTCCCGGTCGGAGAGCACCAGGATGCGCACGCCGTCCTCGATCGCCTCGGAGACGTGCCGGCAGATCTCGGTGAGCCGGGCCTTGATGCCGGCGCCGCCGTCCCGGACGCGGTAGAGCCCGGAGACCCGGACCGCCTTGAAGCCGGGCAGGTCGCCGTCCTCGTCGATGGAGAGGATCTTGGCCAGCTCGTCGTTGTCGATCACCGGGTAGGGCAGCACGATCTGCCGGCAGCTCGCCGGGCCCGGGTCGAGCAGGTTGCCCTCCGGTCCGATGGTCGACGCCAGGCTGGTCACCAGTTCCTCGCGGATGGCGTCCAGCGGCGGGTTGGTGACCTGGGCGAAGAGCTGGTGGAAGTAGTCGTAGAGCAGCCGCGGCCGGGTGGAGAGCGGGGCGATCGGGGTGTCCGTGCCCATCGAGCCGATCGGCTCGGCGGCGCTGCGGGCCATCGGCGCGAGCAGGATCTTCAGCTCCTCCTCGGTGTAGCCGAAGGTCTGCTGCCGGCGGCGCACCGAGTCGTGGGTGTAGACGATGTGCTCGCGCGGGGGCAGCTCGTCCAGCTCGATGAGGCCGGCGTGCAGCCACTCCCCGTACGGGCGGGCGGCGGCCAGCTCGGTCTTGATCTCGTCGTCGGAGACGATCCGGCCGTTGACCGTGTCGACCAGGAACATCTTGCCGGGCTGGAGCCGGCCCTTGGCGACAACGGTGGCCGGGTCCAGGTCGAGCACACCGGCCTCGCTGCCCAGCACCACCAGCCCGTCGGCGGTGTGCCACCAGCGGCCCGGGCGCAGCCCGTTGCGGTCCAGCACCGCGCCGACGATCTCGCCGTCGGTGAAGGCGACCGAGGCGGGGCCGTCCCACGGCTCCATGAGGCTGGCGTGGAACCGGTAGAAGGCGCGCTTGTCGGCACGCATCTCCGGGTCGTTCTCCCACGCCTCGGGGATCATCATGAGCACCGCGTGCGGCAGGCTCCGCCCGGCCAGGTGCAGCAGTTCGAGGACCTCGTCGAAGTTGGCCGAGTCGGAGGCGGCCGGGGTGCAGACCGGGAAGACCCGCCGGATGTTGCCCGGCAGGTTCGGGCTGCGCAGCAGCGCCTCCCGCGCCTGCATCCAGTTCCGGTTGCCGCGGATCGTGTTGATCTCGCCGTTGTGCGCGATGAACCGGTACGGGTGGGCCAGCGGCCAGGACGGGAAGGTGTTGGTGGAGAACCGCGAGTGCACCAGCGCGATGGCGCTGACCACCCGCTCGTCGGTCAGCTCCGGGTAGAACGCCGGGAGCTGGTCCGGGGTGAGCATCCCCTTCCAGACCATGGTCCGGCCGCTCAGCGACGGGAAGTAGGCCGGCACGCCCCGCTCGGCGGTCTCCCGCTCGACCTGCTTGCGCAGGCAGAACGCCACCCGGTCCAGGTCGAGCCCGGTCAGCGGGGAGCCGGCCGGCCCGGCGGGCGCGTCGGTGAGCCGGTGCGCGGCCAGGAAGAGCTGCCGGACCCGGGGCATCGCCGCGAGGGCGGTCTCGCCGAGGCCGGACGGGTCGGTGGGCACCTCGCGCCAGCCGAGGATGTCGGCCCCCTCGACCAGGGCGTACTTCTCCACCACCTGGCGGGCCCGGGCCTCGGCCGCGTCGTCGTCGGGCAGGAAGACCAGGCCGGTGGCGTACTGGCCCACGGACGGCAGCGGGAAGTCGACGACCGCACGCAGGAACGCGTCCGGCACCTGGATCATGATCCCCGCGCCGTCACCGGTGTTGTGCTCCGCGCCCCGGGCGCCCCGGTGGTCCAGCCGGCAGAGCGCCCCGAGGCCGTTCGCGACGACCTCGTGGGAGCGGCGCCCGTGCAGGTCGGCCACGAAGGCCACACCGCAGGCGTCGTGCTCGTGCGCGGGGTCGTAGAGCCCCGTCGTCCGCGGGGCCGGCTGGGGGCTGGGAGGGTACGGAAAGGCCACCGGGCCTCCTGTCGTCACTCAGGTTGGAACATGGTGGGGACGACGTCGGCCCTCGGGGGTTTTATTGAGTCTACGTTAGGGCGTGCGGCGCAAGGCCAGTTCAGATTGATCACACTTCCAGAATCTGGGACGTGTAGTCTCGCGCGGTGGATGTCGTACGCGCTGACGCGCTCGACCGGTTGGAGCGTTTCTACGACGCGGTGCCCCGGGACGGGGCCCGGGCGGAGGAACACGGCGCCCTCGTGCTGTTCGTCCGGAACGGGGCCGGTTGGCCGTTCTACGCCCGCCCCCGGCCGGGCGCCACCGAGCCGCCCTCGCTGGCCGACGTCACCGCGGTCCGGGCCCGGCAGCGGGAACTGGGCCTGCCGGAGGCGTTCGAGTGGGTGCACGAGCTCACCCCGGATCTGCTGACGGTGGCCCGCGCGGCCGGGCTGAGCGTGCTGGAGGCGCCGCTCATGGTGCTGGAGCCGGAGCGCCTGCCCGACCCGGCGACGCTCAGCGACGTACCGGTGCGGGTCCTCGACCCCGCCGACCCCGGCTTCGCGGCGGACGTGGCGCTGCGCCGGGCCGTCGCCGCGGTCGGCTTCTCGCACGGCGGCACCGCGCGCGGCGAGGCCGGCCCGGCCGAGCGGGACGCCACGGTCTCCCGGTTGGACGTGGCCGCGCTGGAGGAGGAGGCGGTCCGCATCGCCGACGGCCGGCGCATCTCGGCGCTCGCCGAGACCCCCGACGAGGGGGCGCTGGCCAGCGGCATGGCCATGCGGGTCGACGACGTGGCGGAGATCGCCGGGGTGGCCACCCTGCCGGCCGCGCGCCGCCGTGGCCTCGGCGCGGCGGTGACCGCCACCCTCGCCCACCGGCTGCGTGCCGCCGGCACCGACCTGGTCTTCCTCTCCGCCGGCAGCGAGGAGATCGCCCGGGTCTACCTGCGGGTCGGCTTCCGCCGCGTCGGAACCGCCTGCATCGCCGAACCCACCGCCGTGATCGGCTGACTCCCACTCGCCCGCCAGCCCCACCCGGTCCCGGACAGCGCCGCCCGGCAGGGGGCGGACGGGGTCAGGCCGGCGGGTGCCAGGAGGCGGCCGCGGTCGCCGCCGTGTTGCGCAGCCGCGGGCTGATCGTGCCCAGCGCGGCGTCGCGGGCGCGCAACGCCAGCCGGCCCCGGGTCTGCAGGACGGCCGACATCCGCCGGGTCTGCCGCACCATGGTCGCCGCGCGCGGCCGGCGCAGCCGGTCGTAGGCGGCCACCGCGTCGGGGAGACGGGACTCCCGCAGCAGCGCCGACAGGGTGGCCGCGTCCTCGAAGGCGAGGCAGGCGCCCTGCCCGAGGTGCGGCGGCATGGCGTGCGCGGCGTCACCGAGCAGCACCACCCCGCCCGGCCCCGCCGGGAAGCCGTACGACCGGGGCAGCGGGCGCAGCTCGCGGATCTCCTGCTGCACCACGTCGGCCGGGTCGGTCGCGTCGAGCAGCGTGGCGATCGGTGCGGGCCAGCCCGCGTACCAGCGCTTGAGCAGGGCGAGCTGGGTCTCCGGCGGCTCGGGGCGGGGTGCCCCGGCCGCGGTGGCCACCCAGTAGATGCCGCCCCGGCGGGAGGCGCCCGCCGTGCCCCGGTCGCCGAGCGAGGCGGCCACGAAGCGGTAGCCCGCGCCCAGCGTCTCGCCGTGCACCGGCTGGTCGTCGGGCAGCTGCGGGGCCCGGTACCAGGGGATGACGGCCCGCCAGGCGGCGCAGCCGGAGCTCACCACGGCCGTCTCCGGGGCGAGTTGCCGGCGGATCTCGCTGTCGGTGCCGTCGGCCGCGACCACCAGGTCCGCCTCGACGGTGTGCCGGCCGTCGCCGACCGCCGGACGCTCGCCGGGCGCCGCCCGCACGGTCCGCACGGTCACCCCGGTGCGCAGCTCCACCTGGTCGCCCAGCCCGGCGATCAGCGCGTCGTGCAGGTCCTCCCGGTGCACCACCACCGGCATCCGTTCGGCCGGGGTGGGGCGGGGCTGCACCAGCCAGTGCCCGTCGGGGCGGCGTACCCCGCCGTCGGGCAGCGGAGTGGCGATCGCGTCCAGCCCGGCGCCCAGGCCGAGGGCGCGCAGCGCGCGTACCCCGTTGGGCCAGAGCACCACGGCGGTCGTCTCCGGACGGACCCGGTCGGCCCGTTCGAGGAGGGTGACCCGCCAGCCGGACCGGGCCAGCGCGCCGGCCACCGCCAGCCCGCCGAGGCCGGCGCCGACCACCACCGCGCTCCGCATGACTCCCCCGCTCAGCTGTCCCGGTCGGCGGGGCGGGCGCCGCCGGCACCGGCCCGGTCCTCGTCCGCCCGGTCCGGGTCGGGTCGCGCCTCGTCGGCCGGGCCGTCCACCGGCTCGCGCTCCGCGGCGTCCGCCTCCGTGGCGGCCTCCTCGGAACCGGCCTCCGTGGCCTCGTCCCGGTCGGCCTCGTCGGTCGCCGCCGGCTCCTCGGCGGGGACCGCACCGGTCTCCCGGTACGCGCGGAACTGCTCCTCGCTCACCACCCGGTAGCCCTCCGGCGCGACCGGCCGTGCCCCGGCCTCCCGCGCGGAGAGGTCGACCTGCGACACGTCGCCGCCCGCGGGCGGGACCGGCACGGCCGGCTCGCCGACCGGGACCAGGTACTCACGCGGCCCGCGCACCCGCACGAAGTAGGCGAGCGCGCCGAGGAAGACCAGCGCCGCGGTCCACACGTTGAGCCGCACGCCGAGGATGTGGTTGGCCTCGTCGGTGCGCATCAGCTCGATCCAGAACCGGCCCGCCGTGTAACCCATCACGTAGAGCGCGAAGGCCCGCCCCCGGCCCAGCCGCAACTTCCGGTCGAGGACCAGGACCAGCGCGGCGACGCCGATGTTCCACAGCGCCTCGTAGAGGAAGGTCGGGTGGTAGAGCCCCGGTTCGAGGACCGGGTTGCCGGCGTCGTCGCGCAGCGCGTGCCCCGGGTTGTCCGGGTCCATCACGTGGACCTCCAGACCCCAGGGCAGGCTGGTGCGCCCGCCGAAGAGCTCGTTGTTGAACCAGTTGCCGAACCGGCCGACCGCCTGGGCCAGCGGCAGCCCCGGCGCCAGCGCGTCGGCCACCACGGCGAACGGGATGCCGAGCTGCCGGGCGGCGAACCAGGCGCCGACCGCGCCACCGGCCACCGCGCCCCAGATGCCGAGGCCGCCCTCCCAGATGGCGAACGCCTTGAGCGGATGGCCGTCGGCCCCGAAGTACTTCTCCGGCGAGGTGATCACGTGGTAGATCCGGGCGCCGATGATGCCCGCGGGCACCGCCCAGACGGCGATGTCGAGCACGGCGCCCGGAGCGACGCCGCGGCGGCGCAGCCGGTACTCGGTGACCACGCAGGCCACCACGATGCCGGCGATGATGCAGAGCGCGTACGCCCGGATCGGAACCGGTCCGAGCTGCCATACGGCGGTGCTGGGGCTGGGCAGGGCCGCCAGTGGGGTCATCGGGGCGAGGGTCACGGGTGCACACGGTACCGGGGTGGACCGTCCTCGCGGCACCCCGGTCCGGCCGGGTTCGCGGGTCGGCTGACTTCTGGTTTGCGCGGTCGTAGGCTCTTTGTCCATGAGCGCGCTCACCTGGGCGGTCGCCGCGGTCGTCACCGACCCGTCCGGCCGGGTGCTGCTCTGCCGCCAGTCCGGTGGCGGCCGGCGCTGGGCGTTGCCCGGCGGGCGGCTGCGCCGCGACGAGAGCCCGCCCACCGCCGCGTGCCGGGAGATCCGCGCCGAGACCGGCTGGGAGGTCGACCTGGTCGACCTGGTCGGCCTCTACCGGCTCGGCGACCCCGCCGCTCCCCCGCCCCCGGCCGGCCGCTGCGGCGCCCTGCCGGACGTGCTGGTGCACGTGTTCCGGGCCCGGGTGGTCGCCGGGG
>NZ_MUYZ01000231.1:0-11548 GCF_003013775.1 Micromonospora sp. MH33 | reverse complement strand
CACCACGGGCGGGCGGGGCTGCGGTCGCGTGGCCGTCGGGACCTGCGCCCGCGCGGCCGGCGCGGCCGGGGACGCGGGTACGCCGGAGATCGGGTGACCGCCCCGCGCCTGCTGCGACAGGGCGAGCTTGGCCTGCCGGGCGACGCTGGCCAGGGCGGAGGCGCTGGGCCAGCGGGCCGCCGGGTCCTTCGCCAGGGCACGTTCGACGATGGCCCGGACCTGCGGCGGGATGTCGGCGGGGAGCGGCCGGGGCACCTCGCGCACGTGCTTCATGGCGATTTCGAGCGGGTTGTCCCCCTCGAACGGCCGTCGGCCGGCCAGGCACTGGTAGGCGACCACGCCGAGGGCGTACACGTCGGAGGCGGGGGTGGCGACCGCGCCGGTGGCCTGTTCGGGCGAGATGTACGAGGCGGTGCCGAGCACCGAACCGGCGGCGGTGAGCTGGCCGACCAGGTCGGAGCGGGCGATGCCGAAGTCGGTGAGCACCAGCGTGCCGTTGGGCCGGACCAGCAGGTTGCCGGGCTTCACGTCGCGGTGCACGATGCCCTTCTCGTGCGCGGCGTGCAGCGCGTCGGCGGCCTGCGCCAGCAGGGCCATGGTCCGGGCCGGGGTGAGCCGGCCCACCCGGCTGAGCGTCGAGGAGAGCGCGTCGCCCTCCACGTACTCCATCACCAGGAAGGCGATCTGCTGGTCGCTGCCGAAGTCGTAGACGTCGACCACGCCGGGGTGGTTGATGGTGGCCATGGTGCGCGCCTCGCCGCGGAACCGCTCGGCGAAGCCCGGCTCGTCGAGCAGGGCGGGGAGCAGGCTCTTGACCGCGACGGTACGGCCCAGCACCTGGTCGGTGCCGCGCCAGACGTCGCCCATGCCCCCGCTGGCGATCCGCTCGTCGAGGCGGTAGCGGTTGCCGAGCTGCACCCCCGGGCTGAGCATCTCAGCGGCCTTCCGCGATGGCCGCCGCCATGATCCGGCCGCCGATCCGGGCCGCCTCGGCGCTGCCGCCGCTGCCCGCCTGCTCCAGTTCGACGCACACGGCCGAGACCGGGGTGCCGTTCTTGTCCAGCGCGAAGCCGATGAACCAGCCGTGGTCGGGGGTGCCCGGGCCGGACTGGGCGGTGCCGGTCTTGCCGCCGACGGTGTAGCCCTCGATGGCGGCCTTCCGTCCGGTGCCCTCCTTGACGACGTTGACCATCATGTCGCGCAGGTCCCTGGCGACCTGGCTGCTGACCGGCTGGCGCAGCTCACGCGGCTTGGCGGCGTCGTAGACGGTGGTGCGGTCCGGGCCGAGCAACTGCTTGACCAGGTACGGCCGCATCTGGCTGCCGTCGTTGGCGACCGAGGCGGCGATCAGCGCGCCCTGGAGCGGGGTCATCCGCACGTCGCGCTGGCCGATGGAGGACTGGGCCAGGGCGGCCGGGTCGGTGCCGCCACCCGGGGCGGTCATCTCGCCGGTGCGGCTGGCCGCCACCGGCAGGCCGCCCTTCTCGCCGGATTCGCCGACGGAGAGGTCGTCCTGCTCGAAGCCGAACGCTCGGGCCTTCTCCTTGATCTTGTCCGCGCCGAGCCGGACGCCGAGCTGGGCGAAGCCGGTGTTGCAGGACTCGGTCACCGCTTCCCGCAGGGTGACCTGAGCCTCCGGGCAGATCGACGGGGCGGCGTTGCGGATCGGCTGGCCCGAGGTGGGCGGCGTGTAGCTCGACCCGGCCGGGATCTCGGTCTGCTGGGTGACGCCGTTCTCCAGCGCCGCCGCGGCCACCACGATCTTGAAGGTGGAGCCCGGCGGCAGGGTCTCGGCGAGCGCCCGGTTCGCCAGCGGGCGGTCCTTGTCCTTGTCGAGCTTGTTGTATTCCGCCGTGGCCTCGTTGGTGTCGTGGCTGGCCAGCGGATTCGGGTCGAAGCTCGGCATGGAGACCAGCGCCTGCACCGCCCCGGTCCGCGGGTCGATCGCGATGGCCGCGCCCCGCTTGGCCCCGACCTGGTTGTCGTTGAGCTGCTTGTACGCCGTCTCCTGGGCCCGCTTCGAGAGGGTCAGCAGCACGTTGCCGCCACCGGTCTGGTCGCCGGTGAACATGTCCTTGATCCGGTTGGCGATGAGCTGGTCGCTGGTGCCGGCGAGGAAGTCGTTCTCCAGCCGCTCGATGCCGGTGTCGCCCAGGTTGACCGGCTTGTAGCCGAGCACGTGCGCGTACATCGCCCCACCGGGATAGGTGCGCTGGAACTTCAGCTTGCCGTCGGTCTCCTTGCTGAGCGCGAACGCGGTGCCGCCGACCTCGATGTTGCCGCGCTTGCGCTCGTACTCGGCGACCTGGACCCGGCCGTTGTAGTCGCTGTTGCGGTATTCGTCGGCCTTGTAGGCCTGGATCCAGTTCAGGTTGGCGAAGAGCAGCCCGAACAGGATCATGACGACCACGCCGACGCGGCGCAGGGGTGCGTTCACGGCCGGATCACCTCCGTGGGGGCACCGTGCAGTTGCTCCGGCGGGCCGCCCGCGGGCCGGGCCGCCGGGCCGCCCCCGGTCACCGGGCGGCGGGCGCCGTCGGAGACCCGGAGCAGGACCCCGATCAGCAGCCAGTTCGCCATCAGCGAGGAACCGCCGGCGGAGAGGAACGGCGTGGTCTGGCCGGTCAGCGGGATGAGCTTGCTGATCCCGCCGACGATGACGAAGACCTGCAGGCCCAGGGTGAAGGCCAGGCCGCCGGCGAGCAGCTTGCCGAACGAGTCCCGGACCGCGAGCGCGGCCCGCAGCCCCCGCTCGACGATCAGCAGGTAGATCACCAGCAGCGCGGAGAGGCCGAAGAGGCCGATCTCCTCACCGATGCCGGCGAAGATGAAGTCGGTCTGCACCTCGGGCAGCAGGGTGGGCTGGCCGCCACCCGGGCCGGCCCCGAACAGGCCGCCGGTGCCGAGCGTGAGCAGGCCCTGGACGAGCTGGTAGCCCCGGTCGTACGGCTCGGCGAAGGGGTCCAGCCAGATCTGCGCCCGGTCGTAGAAGTTGGCGAACGGCCCACCCACCGTGCTGCCCAGCACGTACGCGAGGTAGGCGCCGCCGAAGAACAGGATCAGGCCGATGAGCAGCCAGCTCACCCGTTCCGTGGCGATGTAGAGCGTCACCACGAACATGCCGAAGTAGAGCAGCGAGGTGCCCAGGTCCTTCTCGAAGACCAGCACCAGCAGGCTGATCATCCAGACCACGAGGACCGGGCCGAGGTCCCGGCCGCGCGGGAAGTCGATGCCGAGCACCCGCCGGCTGGCCAGCGAGAGCACCTCGCGCTTGCGGACCAGGTAGTAGGCGAAGAAGGCGAGCAGGGCCAGCTTGGCGAACTCACCCGGCTGGATCGAGAACCCGCCGAGCCGGATCCACAGCTTCGCGCCGTTGATCTCGGAGAACCGCCCCGGCAGCACCGCCGGGATCATCACCAGCACGATGCCGGTCAGCCCCAGGGTGTACGCGTACCGCGACAGCGACCGGTGGTCCCGCATGATCGCCAGCAGTGCGGCGGCGAGCACCACCGCGCCGAGCGTCCAGGCGAGCTGCCGCCCGCCGGTGCCGGCGAAGATGGCCAGGGTCTCCCGCTCCTCCGGAGCGGCCTGGGCCAGGTCGTAGCGGCGCAGGAAGCCGACGCCGATGCCGTTGAGCAGGGCGACCGCCGGCAGCAGAGCCGGATCGGCGAACGGCGCCAGCCACCGGATCACCAGGTGCAGGCCCAGGAAGACCAGCCCCAGCGCGGCGGCCGGGATCCAGAAGTCCGGGGTGACCGTGTCCAGCACGTTCGCCTCGACCGTCGCCGCGTACGCCGCCACCAGCACCATGGCGAGCAGCAGCAGGGACAGTTCGGCGTTACGCCGGGACCGGGCCAGGCGCACGCCGGGCTGCTCGCCCGTCGAGGCGGGCGAGGCTGCCGGTACGGCGGCTGCGGTCACGAATGCGTCCTCGGTGTCGAGCCGGCGCTCACTCCGGCGACCGGCAGCCGGCCGGGTCGACCGGCGGAACCGTGTCGGAGGGGACGGCGTCGGGCGTGGTGGTCGGCGTCGTCGTCGGCCCCGCGGCGGCCGTGGCCGTGGCGCTGGCCGGCGGGACGGCGCTGCCGCTGACCGCCGGGGCCAGCGGGCTGCCGGTCACGGACGGCGTCGGGCTGGCCGGCCCGGGCGTCGGGCTGGGCGGACAGAGCGGCTTCAGGTTCGGGTTGGCCGGGTCATCGCTGGTCAGCTCGGCCAGCCGGCGCTCGGCGTCCGGCTCGCTCTTGGCCTGGATGCCCTGCTTGACCTGCTCCTGGGCGGCCAGGGTGAGGTCGTCGAGCTTGGCCCCGCTGGTGGCGTGCACGTTGGACAGGTCGAGCCCGGCGACCTGGCCCGGGACCCCCCGGAACACGGCGAGCTGCCCGTCGTCGGTGGCACCGACGTAGTACTGGCGCTGGGTGTAGCTCCACCCGCCGAAGACGCCGCCCCCGACGATGACCAGCAGCGCCAGCAGCATCGCCGCGGTACGCAGCGGGTGCTGACCGCGCCGATCGGGCTCGTCGTCGCGGGTGTCCACCGGCTCCTCGGGCGCGGGCGCCCGGGGGGCGGACAGCGCCGAGGCGCGGGCCGCCGGGGTGGAGACGTCGGCCGAGGTGGCCATGCCGCGGTCGCGGGCGGCGGCGCCGCCGACGATCGGGGAGGCCTCGACGATGTCCTGGTCGGTGGCGTCCGCGATGATCACCGTGATGTTGTCCGGGCCGCCGCCGCGCAGGGCGAGCTGCACCAGCCGTTCCACGCACTGCTGCGGGTCGGTGTACTCGCGCATGGTGTCGGCGATGGTGTCCGCGCTGACCACACCGGACAGGCCGTCCGAGCAGATCAGGTAGCGGTCACCGGGGAGCACCTGCCGGACGCTGTACTCCGGGTCGATGTCCCGGCCGTCCAGCGCCCGGGTGAGCAGCGAGCGCTGGGGGTGGCTGCTCGCCTCCTCCGCGCTGATCCGGCCCTCGTCGACGAGCATCTGGACGTACGTGTCGTCCTTGGTGATCTGGGCGAATTCGCCGTTGCGCAGGAGATAGGCCCGCGAGTCACCGATGTGGACCATGCCGAGCTTGCTGCCCGAAAAGAGGGTCGCGGTGAGCGTGGTGCCCATCCCCTCCAGCTGCGGGTTGGCGTCCACGGTGTCGCGGAGCTGTTGGTTGGCGGTGCCGACGGCGGAACGCAGCGCGTCGACGAGGGCGTCCCCGGGGACGTCCTCGTCGAGGGGCGCCATGGCACCGATGACGATGTTGCTGGCGACGTCACCGGCGGCCATGCCGCCCATGCCGTCGGCAACGGCAAGGAGCCGCGGCCCGGCGTAGACGGAATCTTGATTACCGTCTCGGATCAGACCGCGGTCGCTGTGGGCCGCATAGCGCAGGGTCAGAGTCATGGCCGTAATTCGAGGGAAGTGCGGCCGATCCGGATCGGCACGCCGAGGGGGACGGGGGTTGGTCCGGTGACCTTAGCGCGATCCAGGTAGGTGCCGTTAGTCGATCCGAGGTCCTCGACGAACCACTGCCCGTCGCGCGGCACCAGCCGGGCGTGCCGCGCCGAGGCGTAGTCGTCGGTGATCACCAGGGTCGAGTCCTCGGCCCGACCGATGGTGATCTGGGCCTCGCCGAGGGTGATCCGGGTGCCGGCCAGCTGGCCGGCGGTGACCAGCAGCTGGTGTGCCGCCCTGCCCCGCTTCACCTTCGCCGGCTTCGCCGCCTGCCCGGTTGAGGCCCCGACCGCGCGCGGCGCGGCCACCAGGCGGCCCGACCGGGCCCCCGCGAAGAGGTCCCGGCGGATCACTCCGACCACCGTGAACACGAAGATCCACAGCAGGATGAGGAACCCGAACCGGGCGACGGTGATGACGAGTTCCGGCAAGGCGGGTCAGCCGTCCACGCGGAAGGTCAGGGTGGTCGTGCCGAGCTGGATCATGTCGCCCGGGTTGAGGGCGACCGCGGAGACGCGCTGGCCGTTGACCATCGTGCCGTTGGTGGAGCCGAGGTCGGTCAGCACGACCTGGCCGCCGTCGAAGTCGAGCCGGGCGTGGCGCCGGGAGATGCCGACGTCGGGCAGGCGCAGGTTGGCCTGGTCGCCGCGGCCGATCACGGTCGAGCCCATCTGGAGCGGGTAGGTGCGGCCGTCGCCGGAAACCAGGCGGACGTTGCGGCCACCGCCGTGCCCCGGCGGCGGGCCGTAGCCGCCACCCTGGTCGTACGCGGGATAGGCCGGGCCGGCGTCGTAGCCACCGGGCGCGGAGACCGGGGCGACCTCGCCGCCGGTGTAGACCTCCGCGGTGACCCGGAACATGCCGGTGTCGAGCCCCTCACCACGCTCGACCTCCACGATCACGTCGCCGTAGACCGTCCAGGCCTGCTCGCCGATGAACTCCGCCTGCGACTGGGCCAGTTCCTGGGCCAGCGCGGCGGCGTACGGCGCCAGCCGACTGTGGTCGTAGGGCGAGAGATCGATCACGTAGCGGTTGGGCACCAACGTGCGCCCACCGGCCAGGATCGCCTTGTGCGCCTCGGCCTCCCGCTGCATGGCGTTGAGGATCTCCACGGGGTGGACCACCCCTTTGAAGACCTTGGCGAAGGCCCCCTCGACCAGGCCTTCCAGACGCTTCTCGAAGCGTTGCAGCACGCTCACCGGCTCCTCCTCGGGTCCCGAGGCAATGATGGTATCCGGACACCGCCTCCGCAGCTCACACGCCGCTCGGCCGGCAGCCGGCGGCCCGTTCGTGACCAGCCCCGCGGTCATGCTAAAGTTTCGTCCGCCACGAACGGTGATCGCTCGTGGCGATGACCGGGAACAGCGTAATATGTCCGGGCACCCGCCGCAGACGGCGGGAGCGGGATGAGATACGGTGTTGCAGGTCAGCCACGGGGAAGTGGCGGAATGGCAGACGCGCACGGTTCAGGTCCGTGTGCCCGAAAGGGCGTGGGGGTTCAACTCCCCCCTTCCCCACCACCACGAGGGCTCCGCGATTAGCGGGGCCCTCGCGCCGTATCGGGGCGTGCCGGACATCACGCTATGCTCCGATGGTTCCCCTGCCCCGATGGACCAGGAGTGGCGTGTGAGTGTCGCGTTGGTGACCGGCTCGGGCGGTCTGATCGGCTCCGAGGCGGCCCGGCACTTCGCCGGCCTCGGTCTCGACGTGGTCGGCATCGACAACGACATGCGCCGGTACTTCTTCGGCGAGGACGGCTCGACCGCCTGGAGTCTGGACCGCCTCGCCGCCGAGCTGGGCCGCGCCTACACCCACCACGCCGTGGACATCCGGGACCGGGACGGTCTCGAGCAGGTCTTCAAGAAGTACGGCTCGGACATCGCCGTGGTGATCCACAGCGCCGCCCAGCCGAGCCACGACTGGGCCGCCAAGGAGCCGTACACCGACTTCGACGTCAACGCCGGCGGCACCCTCAACGTGCTGGAGAACACCCGGCGGCACGCCATCGACGCGGCGTTCATCCACTGCTCGACCAACAAGGTCTACGGCGACCGCCCGAACAGCCTGCCGCTGATCGAGCTGGAGACCCGCTACGAGCTGCCCGAGGACCACCACTGGTACGACGGCATCACCGAGGACATGTCGATCGACGAGTCGCTGCACTCGATCTTCGGCGCCTCCAAGGTGGCCTCCGACGTGATGGTCCAGGAGTACGGCCGGTACTTCGACATGAAGACCGCCTGCTTTCGGGGCGGTACGCTGACCGGCCCGGCGCACTCCGCCGCCGAGCTGCACGGCTTCCTGGCGTACCTGATGCGCTGTGTCATGGAGGGCCGGACGTACAACCTCTTCGGTTACAAGGGGAAGATGGTCCGGGACGCGATCCACTCGCGGGACGTGCTCACCGCCTTCGAGGCGTTCTTCCGCGAGCCGCGCTCGGCGCAGGTCTACAACCTCGGCGGCGGCCGGCACTCGAACACCTCGCACATCGAGGCGTTCCGGATCGCCGAGGAGATCACCGGCCGGGTAGCGAAGATCAACTACGTCGAGCAGGCCCGCACCGGCGACCACCAGTGGTACGTGAGCAGCATGGCCCGGTTCGAGGAGCACTACCCGAACTGGAAGATCACCTACGACGTGCCGATGATCCTCCGGGAGATCTACGAGGCGAACGTCGACAAGTGGGTGCCGAAGGCATGACCACCGGCACCAAGCGGAACGTGCTCGGCGTACTCGTCGACGCGACCGACTACGCCCGGGCTACCGAGGCCGTGGTCGCGGCGGCGCACGACCGCCGCCCGCTGGCCCTCACCGCGCTGGCCGTGCACGGCGTGATGACCGGGGTGCTCGACCCGGCGCACAACGCCCGGCTCAACTCCTTCGACGTGGTCACCCCCGACGGGCAGCCGGTGCGCTGGGCGCTCAACCTGCTGCACGGCGCCGGCCTCACCGACCGGGTCTACGGGCCGGAGCTCACCCTCCGGGTGCTCGCCCGCTTCGCCGACGAGGGGCTGCCGGTCTACCTCTACGGCTCCACCGAGGAGACCCTGTCCCGCCTCATCCCGGCCCTGGAGCGGAAGTTCCCGGCCTTGAAGATCGCCGGTGTCGAGCCGTCCAAGTTCCGCTCCCTGGAGCCGGGCGAGGACGCCGAGATCGCCGACCGGATCAAGGCCAGCGGCGCCCGGCTCGTCCTGGTCGGGCTGGGCTGCCCCCGGCAGGAGGTCTTCGCCTACGCCATGCGGCCGCTGCTGGACATGCCGCTGATGGCCGTCGGCGCGGCGTTCGACTACCACGCCGGGCTGCTGCGCAACCCGCCAACGTGGATGCAGCGGGCCGGGCTGGAGTGGTTCTGGCGGCTCGGCCTGGAGCCGAAGCGGCTCTGGCGCCGCTACCTCATCCTCAACCCGGCCTACCTGGCCCGGCTGGCCGGGCAGAAGACCGGCCTGTGGAAGGCCACCCCGCCGCCCCCGGCGACGGGGCGCCCGGCCACCTTCGACGTCTGACGCCGAAACGACGTCCGGCGGCCACCCGCGAAGGGGACCGCCGGACGCCGGTGGGAGAGGTTGGCTCAGGAGACGTTCACCGCCGTGTCGTCGATGACGAACGAGGTCTGCAGCGAGACGTCCTCGGTGCCGGTGAACTTCAGGGTGACGGTCTGGCCGGCGTACGAGGCCAGTGAGAACGACTTCTGGCTGTACCCGGTGGCCTTGTTCAGGTTCGAGTAGGTCGCCAGGGTCGCCAGCACGCTGCCGGAGGAGTTGAGCACCTGCACGGTCAGCTTGTCGTACTGGACGCTGCTGGTGGTCTCGGCCGAGTCGATGTGCAGCCAGAAGGTGAAGTTGTACGAGGCGCAGCCGGCCGGCAGGCTCACCGACTGGGACAGCGTGTCGGTGTGGGTGCTGCCGTAGCCGTCCAGCCACGCGTTCCACGTGCCGGTACGCGGCGGCTGGCCGCTGGAGCCGTACTGGCCGATCACACCCGAACTGGACGACCAGACCGTGTTACCCGACTCGAAGCCCGGGTTGCCGAGCTTCTGACCGGCCCCCGTGCAGCCGCCGGCACCGGTGACGGTCAGTGAGTACGTCGCCGTCTTCGTGCCCGACGCCGCGGTGCCGCTGATCGTCACCGGGTAGGTGCCGGCCGGCGTGCTCGCGGAGGTGGTGATGGTCAGGGTGGACGAGCCGCCGGAGGTCACCGAGGACGGGTTGAACGAGGCGGTGGCGCCGCTCGGCAGGCCGCTCGCGGCGAGGCTGACCGACTGGGCGGAACCGTTGGTGGTCGCGGTGGAGACCGTGGCGGTCACCGAGCCGCCGGGCGTGGTCGAGCCGGAGGTGGGCGAGACCGAGACGGAGAAGTCGTTGGTCGGCGGTGGGGTGGTGCCGTTGGCCACGTAGAGCAGCCGGTTCGGCGTGCCGGTGCCCACGTTGGTCACCACGTTCGGGGTGGCGTCGTTGACCAGGCTGTCCCGCACCTGCTGCGGGGTCCACGAGGGATTCGCCGAGAGCACGAGCGCCGCGGCGCCCGCGACGTGCGGCGACGCCATCGAGGTGCCGCTGATCGTGTTGGTGGCGGTGTTGCCGGTGTACCAGGCGGAGGTGATGTTGACGCCCGGCGCCAGGATGTCGACGCAGGTGCCGTAGTTGGAGAAGCTCGCGGCGGCGTCGTTGTTCTGCGTCGCCCCGACGGTGATCGCCGACGCGACCCGGGCCGGGGAGTAGTTGCAGGCGTTCTGCCGGTTGCCCAGGATGTCGCCGTTGCCGGCCGCCACGGCGTACGTGATGCCGGAGTTGATGGAGTTGGTGACCGCGGTGTCGATGGAGCTGTCGGCGGAGCCGCCGAGGCTCATGTTCGCCACCGCCGGCTTCACCGCGTTCGCGGTGACCCAGTCGATGCCGGACACCACCTGGGCGCTGGTGCCGCTGCCCTGGCAGTTGAGCACCCGGACCCCGACGATCTGGACGCCCTTGGCCACCCCGTACGACGAGCCGCCCACCGTGCCCGCCACGTGCGTGCCGTGGCCGTTGCAGTCGTCGGCGGAGCCGCCGTCCACCGCGTCGAAGCCGGAGACGGCCCGGCCGCCGAAGTCGTTGTGCCCGAACAGCACGCCGGTGTCGATGATGTAGGCGCGTACGTTGCTCGCCGTGTTCGGGTAGGTGTATGAGCTGTTCAGCGGCAGGTTCCGCTGGTCGATCCGGTCCAGGCCCCAGGACGGCGGGTTCGTCTGGGTGCCGGCGATCGAGACCGTGTGGTTCTGTTCCACGTACTCGACGGCGGGGTCGGCAGCGATCCGTGCGGCGGCCTTCGCGCCGACGGTGAGTTCGAAGCCGCGCAGGGCGGCGCGCCACGTGCGGGCGACCGTGCCGCCGTGCCGGGCCGTCAACCGCTGCGCGGTTTCGGTGACCCGGCCGGGGGCGACGGCGTTGTCCTTCAACACCACGATGTAACTGTCCGCCACCGCGGTGGGACCACCGGCGGCGCGGATCGCGCCGGTGGGTTCGGCGGCCGCGGCGGGTGACGCGGCCGCGAGCGCGGTCAGGGCGGCCATTCCGACGAGTACGGACCTGTGTGGGAGACCCATCTCCCTACCTCCCTCCGACCGGCACAGGACCGTCCGCCGGGTGAGGCACCGGCTGATCGACGCTGACCGATCGCTAAGAGGCTAGGTCACCAGTGGAAATACTGTGAACATGCCGGATCCGCCATAACGTCGATGGGATGACCCCTACGGGAGGGCGTACGGGAGGAACGGGGGTGCCGGCCCGGATCCGGTCGACGCCGGACCGGACCAGGCTGGAGCCATGGACGAGCATCTCACCGTGCTGCTCCCGCTCGCCGCCGTCTGGCTGGCCGCCGGCGTGGTGGCGGACGGACTGCCCCGGCTGGACCGCGCCCGCGCGCTGCGCCGGCGTACCGGATGGTTGTCCGCCCTGGTGCTCACCGGCCTGGCGCTGACCGCGGCCGTGCTGGCGGTGGGCCTGCAGAGCGCCGGCACGACAGCGCTCGACCGGGCCGCCGCCGGGCTCACCCTCGCGGTGGCCCCGGCGCTGGTCGTCGCGGTCTGCACGGTAGGCCGGATCCGACGGCTCCGGGCCGGCGCGGGCGCGTTCG
>NZ_MUYZ01000230.1:0-11643 GCF_003013775.1 Micromonospora sp. MH33 | reverse complement strand
GGCTCGCGGCCGAGCGCGCCCGGCCGCAGCTGCGCAAGGAGGGGTACGAGATCGACCAGGGCCTCTTCCTGGGGCGTGTGCTCGGCTCCCCCACGGCCGGCCGGCACCTGCTGGACGCCATGCTCCGGCCCACCCCCCGGGCCCGGGAGCTGCTGCCCGAGTTCCGCCGCACCGGCGCGCTCGACCTCGGCTCGGTGCGGCTGCGCCGGGAGGACGGGGCGGCGCGGATCACCATGTGCCGCGACGACTGCCTCAACGCCGAGGACGAGCGCCAGGTCGACGACATGGAGACGGCCGTCGACCTGGCCCTGCTGGATCCCGGGGTCGAGGTCGGCGTGGTGCGGGGTGGGGTCATGACCCACCCTCGCCACGAGGGGCGGCGGGTGTTCAGCGCCGGCATCAACCTCAAGGCGCTGCACGCCGGGCAGATCACGCTGACCGGCTTCCTGCTCCGGCGGGAGCTGGGCTACCTGGCCAAGATCCGGGGCGGGCTGCGCGACGAGGACGGGCCGTGGCACGCGCCGACGGTGCAGAAGCCGTGGATCGCCGCGGTGGACACCTTCGCCATCGGCGGCGGGATGCAGCTGCTGCTGGTCTTCGACCACGTGATCGCCGCCGACGACGCGTACCTCAGCCTGCCGGCCGCCCAGGAGGGGATCGTGCCCGGGGTGGCCAACCTGCGGCTGACCCGGATCGCCGGCCCCCGGCTGGCCCGGCAGGTGATCCTGCTGGGCCGCCGGATCCGGGCCATCGAACCGGAGGCCCGCCTGCTGCTCGACGAGGTGGTGGAGCCGGCCGCGGTGGACGGGGCGGTCGAGGACGCGGTGGCCCGGCTGCGACAGCCGGCGGTGGCGCCGAACCGGCGGATGCTGAGCGTCGGCGAGGAGTCGCCGGAGGAGTTCCGCCGCTACCTGGCCGAGTTCGCGGTGCAGCAGGCGCTGCGGCTGTACAGCGACGACGTGATCGGCAAGGTGGGCCGGTTCGGCCGCCCGGGAGGACCGCCCCGGTGAC
Source organism: Micromonospora sp. MH33 (assembly GCF_003013775.1). Taxonomy (NCBI): domain Bacteria; kingdom Bacillati; phylum Actinomycetota; class Actinomycetes; order Micromonosporales; family Micromonosporaceae; genus Micromonospora; species Micromonospora sp. MH33. Next base: position 10,632 of record NZ_MUYZ01000230.1, on the reverse strand, counting down.
CCCCCGCGTGCGGTACGACAAGGCCGACCACGTCGCCCGGGTGACGCTGGACCGGCCCGAGGTGCTGAACGCGATGGACCTGCGCATGCACGCGGAGCTGGCCGAGGTCTGGGACGACGTGGAGGCCGACGACGACGTCCGGGTGGTCGTGCTGACCGGCGCCGGGGACCGGGCCTTCTCGGTCGGGCAGGACCTGCGGGAGCGGGCCCGGCTGGACGCCGACGGCGTGCCCCCGAGCAGCTTCGGCTCGCGAGGGCAGCCCGGCTGGCCCCGGCTCACCGAGCGCTTCGACCTGTCCAAGCCGGTGCTGGCCCGGGTCGACGGGTACGCCCTCGGCGGCGGCTTCGAGCTGGCCCTGGCCTGCGACCTGATCGTCGCCTCCGACCGGGCCGTCTTCGCCCTGCCCGAACCGCGCCTCGGGCTGGTGCCCGGGGCGGGCGGGGCGTTCCGGCTCAGCCGGCAGGTGCCGTTGAAGGCGGCGATGGGCTACCTGCTCACCGGCCGCCGGATGGACGCCGACACCGCGTACGCCCTGGGGCTGGTCAACGAGGTGGTGCCGGCCGGTGAGCTGGACCGCTGCGTGGCCGGCTGGGTCGCCGACCTGCTGGCCTGCGCGCCGCTGGCGCTGCGGGCGATCAAGCAGGCGGTGCTGGGGTCGTTGGACCGGCCGCTGCCCGAGGCGTTCGCCGGCCGGTACGGCTGGGAGGAGCGCCGCCGGGCCAGCCGGGACGCTGTGGAGGGCCCGCGGGCCTTCGCCGAGAAACGCGCGCCGGTCTGGCTGGGCCGGTGACGGCCGTGCCAGGGACCGACCGGCGCACCACCACGACGGGAGTGAGATGACCACGTTGCCGAATCCGGGCCCCGGGCGTGTCCTGCGCCGGGACGAGCTGCACGACAGCCTCTCCGATCCGCTGCTGGACACGATGAACTTCCTCAACGAGGTCACCTCCCGCTACCCGCGGGCGATCTCGTTCGCGCCCGGCCGCCCGTTCGACGGCTTCTTCGACCTCGACCAGGTCTTCGACAGCATCCGCGCCTACCTGGACCACCTCGCCGCGCAGGGTCGCTCCCCCGCCGCGATCAAGGACGCGATGTTCCAGTACGGCCCGGCCGCCGGCCGGATCCGGGAGATCGTCGCCGACTGGCTGCGCCGCGACGAGGGCATCGACGTGCCGGCGGAGTCGATCGTGGTCACCGTCGGCTGCCAGGAGGCGATGGTGCTGGCGCTGCGGGCCCTCATCCGCGGCCCGGAGGACGCCCTGCTGGTCTCCAGCCCCTGCTACGTCGGCATCACCGGCGCGGCCCGGCTGCTCGACATCGCGACCACGGCGGTGCCGGAGCGGGAGGACGGCTTCCACCCGGACGACCTGGTGGCCGCGGTGCGCGCCGAGCGGGCGCGGGGCCGCCGCCCCCGGGCGTGCTACGTCATCCCCGACCACACCAACCCGTCCGGGCTGTCGATGTCGTTGGCGGCCCGGCACGAGCTGCTCCGGCTGGCCGAGGAGCACGACTTCCTGGTGCTGGAGGACAGCCCCTACCGGCTGGTGAGCCCCGGCCGCCAACTGCCCACGTTGAAGTCGCTGGACACCGCCCGGCGGGTGGTGCACCTCGGCTCGTTCTCCAAGACGCTCTTCCCCGGGGCGCGGGTGGGCTTCGCCGTGGCCGACCAGGAGGTCGCGGACGGCGAGGGCGGCACCGGACTGCTGGCCGACGAGCTCAGCAAGATCAAGAGCATGGTCACCGTGAACACCTCGCCGCTGAGCCAGGCCGCGGTGGCCGGCATGCTGCTCGCCGCGGGCGGGACGGCCGCCGATCTGAACGCGGAGACGTCCGCCTACTACGGCGAGGCGATGCGGCACACCCTGAAGCGGCTCGACGAACGGCTGCCGGCGCCGCGCCGGGCCGCGCTGGGCGTGCGGTGGAACCAGCCCGCCGGCGGGTTCTTCCTCGCCCTGACGGTGCCGTTCCGGGCCGACAACGCCGCGCTGGCCCGGTGCGCCCGGGACTTCGGCGTGATCTGGACGCCGATGTCGTACTTCTATCCGGAGGCCGGCGGCGAGCACGGGATCCGGCTGTCGATCAGCTACCTCACGCAGGAGGAGATCGACGAGGGCGTCACGCGGCTCGCCCGGTTCGTCGAGGCGGAGGCCGCCGCGTCCTGATCCGCTCGTCCGGGAGGTGGCGGCGCGAAACCCGCCGCCACCTCCTCCTTCTTCATGCGCGGGCGAGGGGCGACCACCACTGTGTGGCGCTCGCCACACCGCATCGCGACGCCGATATCCGACAGTCGCCGGGGTTGGGGAATGCGTCGGCTCACCCGCTCGACCGGCCGCAATGCCGTGCCGGAACCGCGCGATGACCTGCGAATTCAGTGGAAAGCGCGGAGGGCGGCGCAACCATGTGCAGTACTCGTTTACGCACGTATCCCGACGGCTCCTCCACCCACCAATCCTTTCCCACTGGTTAACCGAACCGTGATGTGTGCGGGATTCACGCGAACGCCGCCCCGGCGGGTTTCCGCACCGTGTGCGACATCCGTCAGGCCAATGCCCCGGCATGCCGGTGACCGCGTGCCTATTTTTCCGGACACATCCGGTCAGCACCGGCATCCGCTGCGAACCCGGCAACCAACTCATCTGCCCGCAGATTGCACCGGCCGCGCTCGACCTCGCGCCCGAAAAAACCGTCACGCCCGCATTCATCAGGAATGCCGGACACTACGCATCGCCATCGCACGGGAACCGTGCGCTTTGGGTATTGTGTCCCATTCGCGCGCTAATCGAACGTTCGAATCATGAATCGACGCCGCGGTCAAGTGCCACGCAGTAGCGTCACGTACGAATCCCGCGTGCAATACTTTGCAGCGGAGCCCGTGGTCGATAGAGTCAGTCATCGATACGTCGCGGCGTTACGCGGGCGGTCGGTCCCGTTCAACGCCAGGTCGACACATCACCGCGTTGAGGGGAATCAGAGCCAACGGGGGGTTGGTGTTGGAACATCAGATGGTCAACGATTTCGCCGATCGAATGAAGGCAGAGCAGAATTACAGCGAACTGATTGATAAATTGCCGATCGAACGGCTGCCGGTCGAATCTCTCCAGATGCTCGATTCACCCCGCCTGCACGGCGAGAACCCCGAGCACACGCGCATGCTGGCAAGCATCGACGCCCCGCTCCCGCCGATCATCGTGCACCGCGCCACCATGCGGGTCATCGACGGGGCGCACCGCCTCGGCGCCGCCCGGATCCGCGGTGACGAGGTCATCGAGGCGCGGATGTTCGACGGCAGCGAACGCGAGGCGTTCGTCCTCGGCGTCAAGGCGAACATCGCGCACGGCCTGCCGCTGTCGGTGGCCGAGCGCACCACCGCCGCCGAACGCATCATCACCAGCCACCCGTCCTGGTCGGACCGGACCATCGCGGCGTCCACCGGGCTGAGCGCCCGCACCATCGGCAACATCCGCCGGCGCCTGGAGTCCCAGGGCGGCGCGGGCGAACAGGTGACGGCCCGCATCGGCCGGGACGGGCGGGTCCGGCCACTGAACAACGTGGAGGGCCGGCTGAAGGCGGTCAGCTACATCAAGAGCCAGCCCGAAGCGTCGCTGCGGGAGATCGCCAAGAACGCCGGGGTGTCCCCGTCGACCGCACGGGACGTGCGCAACCGGCTGCAACGGGGCGAGGACCCGCTGCCGCCCGCCCGGTGCGCCACCAACCGGCGTCCCGGCGGTGCGCACCTCACGCTCGAACCGAAGGACCCCCCGCCCGCGCCCCGGCCGAACCTCGTCTCCATGCTCCAGGGGCTCAAGCAGGATCCGTCGCTGCGCTTCACCGATTCCGGGCGGGAACTGCTGCGCTGGATGTTCGCCCGCGCCATCCAGAACAACGAATGGGACGGGCTGGTCGACAAGGTACCGCCGCACTGCGCGTACGTCATCGCCAACGTCGCCCGGCAGTGCGCGCAGGAATGGCAGGAGTTCGCCGAGACGCTGGAACAGCAGGGCGCCGATCGCAGCGCCTGAGCCGGACACCACCCGGCTGTGCGACTGCGGACCGTCCGCAGTCGCACAGCTGGGCGCGTCCCCGTGACCCTCGCGAGCGGCGGAGTTCACGTCCGTGGACTCCTACGCCGGCCTGCTGTCCCGGGCCGCCGCCGACCCGGACGTGCTGGGGCTGATCCTGACCGGTTCGCACGCGCGGCATGGCCGGTCGGCGCTCGCCGGGAGCCCTAGGCGAACAGGCGGGCCAGTTCGGTGCGGGAGCGGACGCCGAGCCGGTGGAAGATGTTGCGCAGGTGGTGGTCGATGGTCCGGGTGGGGCGACGGTGTCGCTCTCCCCGCCGACGATGAGGGTCGGCACGGTCACCCCGGACCAGGTCTTGTCCAGGTTCCACGGGGCGAGCGGGACGGCGGCCTGCAGCGACGGCCGGGCGGCGGCGGCCTCCAGGGTGCCGCCCCCGCCCATCGAGTGCCCAGCCACGGCGAGCCGGCTGGCGTCGATCCGGCCGCGGACGGTGCTGCGCTGGACCAGGTAGTCCAGCGCGGCCAGGAGCTGGCGCCCGCGGCTGTCCGGCTGGTCGAGCAGGGTGTTGGTCTCGATGCCGATGACCACGAAGCCGTGCGAGGCGATCCGTGGCCCGAGCCAGCTGAGGCTCGACCAGGTGGCGGTGTAGCCGGGCGAGATGGCGATGGCGCCGAAGGTGCCCTCGCTGGTGCTGGTCGGGTAGTAGACGACTCCGCCGCCGAAGCCGGTGACGCTCAGCGCGGAGACGCTGTAGGACGTGGTGGCGAAGGGGCCGCGGCTGGCCTCCAGAATGGCGTTGGTGGGCGCGGGGCCGCGCTCGTAGGGGTTGTCGGCGGCCTGCGCGCCGGCCGGGACGGCCACGGCGCCGCCGACGGCCAGGACGGCCGCCACGGCGAGTCGGGCCAGGGTCTTGACGGGGGTACGGGGACGGGTGATGGTGGCTGATCGCACGTCGGTTGCTCCTTGTCGGGTCGGAGATCCATCGACACGCGTCAGTCTGGAGCCTCCGTCGGGCGGCCCGCATCGGCGAAATCACCGGCCGTCGGCGCGGTGACCTGACCGTGACGTGGACAGTGGACGATGGGCGGATGCAGCTCAGCCGACGGAACCTGCTCGGCGTGACCGCGGCGGGCGGCGTGACCGGCCTGGCCACCGGCTGCGAGCCGGAGCGGCGGGAGGCGGCCGGGCCGGCGAGCGCCGCACCGGCCCTGGACCCGGCGAGCTGGGACAGCGTGCGGGCCCAGTTCGCGCTCGACCGCAGCCGCGCGCACCTGGCCACCTTCGTCTTCGCGCCCCACCCCGCCCCGGTGCGCGCCGCCGTCGCCGCACATCGGGACGGGCTCGACCGGGACGCGATGGGCTACCTGGGCGCCAACGAGGAACGCCTCGACGCCGCGGTGCTCGGGGCGGCGGCCCGCCACCTCGACACCCGCCCCGACCAGATCGCGCTGACCGACTCCACCACCATGGGCCTCGGGCTGGTCTACACGGCGGTCCGGCTTCGGCCGGGCGACGAGGTGCTCACCACCGAGCACGACTTCTACGCCACCCACGAGTCGTTGCGGCTGCGCGCCGAACGGGACGGGGTGACGGTCCGCCGGGTGCGCCTCTACCGCGACCCGGCGGTGACCAGCGCCGACGAGATGGTCGGCAGCCTCGCGGCGGCGGTGTCCGCCCGCACCCGGGTGGTCGCGCTGACCTGGGTGCACTCCAGCACCGGCGTGAAGCTGCCGGTCCGGCGGCTCGCCGAGGCGGTCCGCGCGCGCAGCCCCGAGGCGCTGCTCTGCGTCGACGGGGTGCACGGCTTCGCCGCCGACGCGGCGACCCCGGAGCAGCTCGGCTGCGACGTGCTGGTCTCGGGCTGCCACAAGTGGCTGCTGGGGCCGCGGGGCACCGGGCTGGTCTGGGGCAGCCCCCGGGCGTGGAGCCGGATGACGCCGGTCATCCCCACCTTCGACCGGCGCAGCATCGGCCGCTGGCTGTTCGCCGGCACGGGCGGGCAGCCCACGCCGCCGGGCCCCGCGCACACGCCCGGCGGCTACCACAGCTTCGAGCACCGGTGGGCGCTCGCCGACGCGTTCGAGTTCCACCGGCAGATCGGTCCGGACCGGGTCGCCGCCCGGAACCGGGAGCTGGCCGACCGGCTCAAGGAGGGCCTGGCCGTCATCCGCGGCATCCGGCTGGTCACCCCGCGCTCGGCCGAACTCTCCGCCGGGGTGGTCTGCTGCCAGGTGCCCGACATCCCGGTGGGTGAGGCGGTGGGCCGGCTGTACGCCGCCGGCGTGATCGCCAGCAGCACCCCGTACAACCCGTCCTACCTGCGCCTCGGCGCGACCATCGCGAACAGCGAGGCGGACGTGGAGGCGGCCCTGAAGGCGGTACGCCGGCTGGTGTGAGCCCGATCCGCCACGAACCGCAGGTGTGCCGTCGCCCGTTCCGGGAATGGCACGCCGGCGGACCGGCGACGGGCGACGGAGGTCAGGTGGGCAAGGGGAGGCACGATCCGGAGGTGCCGCCGGCGGGAGCCGCCGGTCTCCGGCGTCAGGCGGAGGAGGGCGACCGCCGGGAGCCCGCCGGCGTGCGTCACATCGGCAGGACGATGTCCGACCCCGACGTGGTCCTCCAGATCCCCCACCTGCGGGTGGACGACATCTGCGTCGAGGCCGGCGACCTGGACGCCCACCTGTCCCTGCGTGCCCGGCTGGGCGGCCTGCTCCAGGTGGACGTGGGGGTGCAGGCCCGGCTGGGCACGGCCCGGGTCGACATCCGGGGCGTGACGACGGAGGCGATGCTGGAGGTCCGGCTCGACGAGCTGAACGGCATCCTCGACCGCGCCCTGAGTACCGTCGACGGCAACCCGCAGGTCATCGGGGCGCGGACCGCCGACACCACGGTCGACCAGGCGGGCCGGACCGCGCAGCGGGCGCCGGGTCCCCAGGGACCGCCGCCCCGAACGCCCCCGCCGGCCGACGCCGCGGGCGGGGCGGCCGGCTTGGGGCGTACGGCGTGGCGGCGGTTGCGGAAGATCGCCGGGGGCGGCCGGCCGCTGCGGCGGGTGGCGGCCCGGCGGCGCCCCGACTCGGAACCCGAGTCGGAACGCGAGGGGTGATCCGCCGGCCGGCCTACCCGTCCAGCTCCGTGCGCGGGAGCAGCTCCGGTGACCAGCGGACGTCGTAGCGCGGGTCGGCGACCGACTCGGCGAAGGCGGCCGACGCGGCGGGCGAGCTGGCGATCCGCCAGTCCAGTTCCTTGTCGACCTCGAACCAGATGAGCCCGATGACGTCCCGGTGTTTCGGCAGCGCCCGGAAGGTCTCCCGGATCCACTGGGCCTTGCGCCCGCCGGCGTCGGTGGCGGCGGTCTCGGTGACGACCAGCGGTCGCCGGCTGAAGGTGCGGATCTCCGCGATGGTGGGGCCGAAGATGGCGTCGAAGGACGAGTATTCCGACCACGTGCCGGTGCCGTAGTAGCCGGTGGTGCCCACCCAGTCGACGTAGTCGTCGCCCGGGTAGAGCTGGTCGAGGTTCGCGGTCGTCTTGCTCCACCGGGCGTTCGGGCTCCACACCCAGATGACGTTGGTGGCCCCCGCCCGCTCGAAGAGATCGTGCACGTGCCGCCACGCCGCGATGTACTCGCCGGGCCGGTTGCCGTTGGCCTTCTCGCACCACGGGTACCAGTCGCCGTTCATCTCGTGGGCGAACCGGATGGCGACCGGGTAGCCGAGCGACTTCACGCCCTCGGCCCAGGAGCGCAGGTAGCCGTCGAAGTCGCCGTCCACGATCCGCGACAGCCGGTAGCGCGGCTGGCTGGACCGCAGCTTGTCGATCTGGCGGACCGTCAGCTTCTTCTGCTTCCGGGCCGCCTGGTCCACGTGGTGGTCCCAGGGTTCCCAGCCCAGCATGGGCAGCATCCCGCGGGCCTTGATCCGGTCGAAGAGCACCCGGTCGAAGGGTGCGGACGCCCAGCCGGCGCTGAAGAGCATCACCTGCGGCTGGCGCTTCGCCGCCGCGGCGAAACGGTCCGCCGCGGCGAAGTCGTACGGCCCGTTGTCGGTCATCACGCCGAAGAACGCCTTGCCGTCCGGCGGGAAGAGGCCGGGCGCCGGTCCGGCCGTGGCCACCGCCTCGGCGTTGGCCGTCACCACCGCGTCGGGCGCGGCCCGGGCGACCCGGTCCGGCGGGGCGTCCGTCCGCCCAGGGCGCAGCGCGGCCGGCGCCACGGCGAAGGCGTACGCCAGCAGCAGCGCGCCGACCAGCACCAGCACCACCCGGGGTACGGTCAGTCTCACCACGACACACCTCCGTCGACGCCGACCCGCGCCACCGGGGCGGGTCGCTCCTCACTCCCGGCGCGAGCAACCGGCTCGGGCGGGTCCTCGGGCCGCTCGCGCCGTGCCCGCAGGTTCGACGCGAGCGCGATGAGCGGCGGGCCGAGTCCGGTCAGCACGGTCAGCACCGGCCACACCCGCAGCAGCGGGTAGTCGTTGTGCAGCGCGAAGCTCGCGCCGAGCAGGCCCGCGGCGACGGCCGCCCAGCAGAGGTGCAGCCGGAACGTGCCCAGCGACTCGATGGTGCGCAGCGTGCCCTTGGCGGTCACCACGAACCCGAGCTTGCGGCGCAACAGCGCGCCGACGCCGGCGGCCACGTAGATCGGCCCGGCGAAGAGGGCCAGCGCCATGCCGACCAGGCCGATCTCCTCCCGCTCGTGCGGGGCGATGTTGAACCGGCGGAGCCAGAGCCACAGCAGGAACCAGGTGCCGAGGGTCGAGCCCCAGAGCACCGACCACACGGTGACGTCGAGCTGGGCCGTGCTCACCCCGGTGAGCAGGTACATGGCCGTGGCGAGGTTGCCCAGCAGCAGGCTGACCGCCACGCTCGGGTAGTAGAACTGGAGCAGCCGGTACTGCCAGCGCCGCCGCGACCGCAGCTCGCGCGGTGCGCGCAGCTCGGGCCGGACGAGGATCTCGCAGATGCCGGCCGCCCAGCGCTTCTGCTGGTTGAAGTAGTCCGCCCAGGAGGTCGGGCCCTCGCCGATGGCCACCACGTCGGGGGTGTAGACGCCCTTCCACTGGTTGCCGGTGTCGGGGTTGACGGCGGCGTGGATCCGGATGCTGGTCAGGTGGTCCTCGATGATCGAGTCCTGGTAGCCGCCGATGGTCCGCCAGGCCGACGGCCGGTAGAGGTGGCCGGTGCCGGTGAGCAGTGGCGCGTCCAGCCCGTTGCCGCCGCGGGCGATGAGGCCGTTGTAGAGGTACTGCTGCACCGAGGCGCCGTGCGCGACGAAGTTCTGGTGCATGTTGCCGTACACCTGGGGGGTCACCACGAAGGCGACGTCCGGGTCGCGGAAGTAGCCCAGGGTCCGTTCGAGGAAGTTGGGCAGCGGCACGTGGTCCGGGTCGACGTTGGCCACCACGTCGTACCGGTCCTCGTGCTCGGCCCGCCAGGCGTTGTGGTTGCCGGACTTGGTCCGGGCCCGAAACTCGCCGCCGGGTTGGTTGTACTCCGGCCGGCCCTTCCGGCTGAAGTGGTGCACGCCGAGCCGCGCGGCCATCTCCCGCACCGCCGGGTCGTTCCCCTCGTCGAGGATCCAGACGTCCACCTGGCCGCAGTAGACGATCTGCCGCAGCCGGCGCAGGGTCCGCTCCGCCACGTCGAGCGGCTCCTTGCTCGGCACGATCGTGGTGAGCAGGGCGACCCGCAGGCCGACCGGCGGGTCGACGGGCACCGGGTCCCGGGCGTGGAAGGCGAACACCCACACCACGACGTTCTGCGCGAGGCGGATGAGTTCGACGCCGACGACCACGCAGAAGCCGAGCCGGGCGGCGAGGGTCGGCCAGCCGCCGGGACCGACCACGCCCGGCCCGGGCACGTGCTGGGGCAGCAGCAGCCAGCCGACGAACAGCAGCCCGGCCGCGCTGTTGAGCAGCACGAGCAGGGTCAGCACCAGGCGCGCCGCGGTCGAGCCGACCGGACGGAACTCGACCGCCGCGTCCGGGCGCCGCGGCGCGACCAGCGGGCCGGCGGTGGCGCCGCACCGGGCGTACGCGAGGCGGGCCCGGATGTTCAACTGCCGCCGGTCCGGTCCCTTGCGAGCGGGCGGTCCGGCCGGGGCGAGCGCCGGTGGGCGGTTGTCCGAGGTGCCCGGTGTGGTGGCCCGGGACGGGCGTGTATCGGCGGCGACGGCCACATTTCCCCCATGGTGCTCTCGCCACGAAACCCGACAGAGGCCGATCCTAAGCGGGCAGTAAGGTAGATAAGGTGCGAATCAGTCAGAGGGCGGTGCGCTCATCCACCAGGAGGGCCAGCGTGAACCCGGTCGGGTGCCAGACCTGCGCCACCTGGTACCCGGTCCGGAGCAGCCGCTCCGTCGCGCCGCCGACGGGCGGCACGGGATCCGTGCGGTCGCCGGGGCGGATCACCCACAGCCGCCGCACGCCCCACAGGCAGCCGGGACAGCCGTGCCCCGCCGCCGCGGCGAGCAGGTCCGTCGGCCGCCGGTCGGCGGGCAGGTAGCGGGCCACCAGGGTCCGCGCGTCCGCGTCGCCGTAGACCACGCCGTCGCCGGGCAGCCGCCGGGCGCCGACGATCTCGGCGACCTCGCGGGTGGCCTGCCCG
>NZ_MUYZ01000023.1:0-44190 GCF_003013775.1 Micromonospora sp. MH33 | reverse complement strand
ACGGGGCCGGGGTGGCGCTGCCCGACGGGGCCGGGGTGGCGCTGGCGGTCGGGGCCGGCGCGGCGGCGGCGCCGCTGCCGTCGGTGGCCTTGAGCACCTTGCGGAAGCGCAGCTCGGCGGCGCTGCCGACGTCGGTCAGGTCCCGGTTCTCACCGGGCAGGGAGATGACGATGTTGCGGTTGCCCTCGGTGATCACCTCGGCCTCGGCCACGCCGTAGGCGTTGACCCGGTTCTCGATGATCTGGCGCGCTTCCTCAAGGTTGGCGGCAGTCGGGGGCTTGCCGTCCACGCTGTTGGTGGCCTCGAGCGTCACGCGGGTGCCGCCGATCAGGTCCAGGCCGAGCCGGGGCTCCAGCCGATCCTTCCAGCCACCGCTGGCGCCGCCCGAGAAGAACACCAAAAGATAGAGGACGACGAAGATGTACCCGAGCACGGCGAGCTGCCGTCCGGGGCGCATCTGTCCCTGAGGTGGTGCCACGGCTGTCCTGTCTCCCTGTACGGTCGCGCCGCTTCGACAGCGGCGGGAATGTCGGGCCGGGGGTGTCCGCCCGACTGCTCCGGCGGGTCGGCGCCGCCGGACGGCACGCCTTCCCGGCACACGACGCGGCGGCGTCGCGCGGGGTTCCTCGCGTGCCGGCGTCGGACGCCGACCCAACTATCCACTTGTGTGAGTGAATCCGCTGCCCCGTCCGGGGCCGGCGGTCACTCCTTGACCGACTCGGCTTCCTCGGTGATCGTCTCGGCCTCCGGGGCCTCGACCCGCTTCACCACACGGGCGATCGCCGGACGCGCGTACCGGGTCTGCACGCCCGGGGCGACCTCGAGCAGGACCGTCTCGTCCTCGACCCCGGTGACCGTGCCGTAGAGCCCGCCGATGGTGACCACCTCGTCGCCCACGCCGAGCGCGGACTGCATCTGCTCGGCCTCACGGCGACGCTTCTGCTGGGGGCGGATCATCATGAAGTACATGACGCCGAAGAGCAGAGCGATCATGAGGATCGGCGTCAGGCCGCCGGCCCCTCCACCACCCGCTGCAAGGTTTTGCACGGTTGTCGACCTTCCCATTGGCCTCCACTCCCACCCCTGCGGGGTGCCGGAGCGGAGGCGGATTCTCACGTCCTGTACAAGCCGCGGCGAAGTCTAATCCCTGCACCTGAGAACACCGAATGCGGCACAGATCACGTTCGGATCACGGCTGATCGGTCTGGGCCGAGAACAGATCGGGCACCGGCGGGGCATCCGCGCCAAATGTACCATTCGGCGGCGTACGCCCCAGATGGTGCCAGGCGGCCGCGGTGGCGACCCGGCCACGCGGCGTACGGGCCAGCAACCCGGCCCGGACCAGGAAGGGCTCGCAGACCTCCTCGACCGTGTCCGGCTGCTCCCCCACCGCCACGGCGAGGGTGGAGAGCCCGACCGGGCCGCCCCGGAAGGAGTCGACCAGGGCGCTGAGCACCGCCCGGTCCAGCCGGTCCAGGCCCAGCGCGTCGACGTCGTAGACGGTGAGGGCGGCCCGGGCGGTCGCCAGGTTGACCACCCCGTCGGCGCGGACCTCGGCGAAGTCGCGCACCCGGCGCAGCAGCCGGTTGGCGATCCGGGGGGTGCCCCGGGACCGCCCGGCGATCTCCGCCGCCCCCTCCTCGGTGATCGGCACGCCGAGGATCCGGGCGGACCGGTGCAGCAACGTCTCCAGGTCGGCCGGAGAGTAGAAGTCGAGGTGCGCCACGAAGCCGAACCGGTCCCGCATCGGACCGGTGAGCAGGCCGGACCGGGTGGTCGCGCCGACCAGGGTGAACGGCTCGACGTCGAGCGGAATGGCGGTGGCCCCCGGGCCCTTGCCGACCACCACGTCGACCCGGAAGTCCTCCATGGCGCTGTAGAGCAGTTCCTCGGCCGGCTTGGCGATCCGGTGGATCTCGTCGATGAAGAGCACGTCGCCCTCGGCGAGGCTGGTCAGGATCGCGGCCAGGTCGCCGGAGCGCTCGATCGCCGGCCCGCTGGTCACCCGGATCCCCGAGCCCAGCTCGGCGGCCACGATGTTGGCCAGGGTGGTCTTTCCCAAGCCAGGCGGCCCGGACAGGAGGATGTGGTCGGGCGGGGAGCCGCGCCGCATGGCGCCCTGAAGCAGCAGGTCGAGCTGGTCGCGGACCCGGTGCTGGGCGATGAACTCCTCCAGCCGCTTCGGCCGGACGCTGGCCTCCGCGTCCCGTTCCGCGTCGCTGACGTACGCCGAGACCAGGTTCTCACTGCTCATGCGCTGGCCTTCAGTTGCGACCGCGGGGCTCGCAGACCCGGCTCACTCCTCGCGCTCATCGGGTGCGGCCCAGGAGGCGGATGGCCTGCTTGAGCAGGACCGGCACGGGCGGGGTCTCGCCGTCGACGGTCTCGGCGACCGCGGCCACCGCCTGCTCGGCCTGGGCGGCGGTCCAGCCGAGCCCGACCAGGGCCTGGCGGACCTGCTCCGGCCAGGCGCCGGCGGTCACCCCGGCCGCGCCGTCCGCCCCGATGGGCACCGGGCCGATCCGGTCGCGCAGTTCGAGCACGAGCCGCTCGGCGCCCTTCTTGCCGATGCCGGGCACCCGGGTCAGCGCGGCGGTGTCGGCGTTGGCGATGGCCTTGCGGACCGCGTCCGGGGTGTGCACGGCGAGCACCGCCTGGGCCAGCCGCGGACCGACCCCGCTGGCGGTCTGGAGCAGTTCGAAGAGCTGCTTGGCGTCGTCGTCGGCGAAGCCGTAGAGGGTGAGCGAGTCCTCCCGGACCACCAGGCTGGTGGCCAGCCGGGCGGGCTGGCCGACCCGCAGCTCGGCGAGGGTGCCGGGGGCGCACTGCACCGCCAGGCCGATGCCGCCCACCTCCACCACCGCGTGGTCCGGACCGGTCGCGGTCACCGTGCCGCGCACGCTGGCGATCATCGCGCTCCTCCTCGTCGTGCCCGCTCGGCCGCGACGGCCAGCTTGGACCGGGTGCCGCCGCGCCAGACGTGGCAGATGGCCAGGGCCAGGGCGTCGGCGGCGTCGGCCGGGCGGGGCGGCTCGGGCAGCCGCAGCAGCCGGGTGACCATGGCGGTCATCTGCGCCTTGTCGGCCTGACCGGAACCGGTCACCGCCGCCTTCACCTCGCTCGGGGTGTAGGTCTGCACGGGCAGCCCGGCGCGCGCCCCGGCGAGCACCGCGATCCCGCTGGCCTGGGCGGTGCCCATCACGGTGCGGACGTTGTGCTGGCTGAACACCCGCTCGACGGCCACGGCGTCGGGCCGGTGCTCGGCGACCAGGTCGGTGAGCGAGCGGTCCAGGTGCAGCAGGCGCAGCGGCAGCTCGTCGGCGGGGTCGGTGTAGACGACGTAGTAGGCGACCAGGGTGCAGGGTCGGCCCGGCACGCCCTCGACCACGCCGACCCCGCACCGGGTCAGCCCCGGGTCGACGCCCAGCACGCGCACGCCGCCTCCTCCCCAGCCGTCAGCAGTACGTGTGTTCGACACCCTACTGGGGCGCCCCGGCACCCGGCCGGGCGGACACGCCGGGAGCCGGCGGGCGGGATCCGCGCCACACACTGAAGCGGTCGAGTATGTGTCGCTGCCCCATGTGCCGCCGGCCACACAGCTCGTAACTTCTTGCGCCATGACGGCAGAACCCGTGGCGGTCCCCCACGTCGTGAACGTCGACCTCTCCGGTCGCGCTGCGCTGGTGACCGGTGGTGGCAGCGGCATCGGACGGGCCTGTGCCCTGCGCCTGGCGGCGGCCGGCGCGGCGGTGCTGGTGGTCGACCGCAACGTGGAGGCGGCCAAGGCGGTGGCCGCGGAGGCGGGCGGCCGGGCGGAGGGCGTCGACCTGGCCGACGTGGAGGCGGTGGACCGGCTCGACGTCGACGTGGACATCGTCGTCAACAACGCCGGCCTCCAGCACGTGGCGCCGGTGCAGGACTTCCCCGTCGAGCGCTTCGAGTACATCCAGCGGGTGATGGTGGAGGCGCCGTTCCTGCTGATCCGCCGGGCGCTGCCGCGGATGTACGCGAACGGGTGGGGCCGAATCGTCAACATCTCCTCGGTGCACGGGCTGCGCGCCTCGCCGTTCAAGGCGGCGTACGTCTCGGCGAAGCACGCCCTGGAGGGGCTGTCGAAGGTGGTGGCGCTGGAGGGCGCACCGCACGGGGTGACCGCCAACTGCATCAACCCGGCCTACGTGCGGACCGCGCTGGTCGAGAGCCAGATCGCCGACCAGGCGGCCAGTCACGGCATCGGCGAGGACGAGGTGGTGGAGAAGATCATGCTGGCCCGGGCGGCGATCAAGCGGCTGATCGAGCCGGAGGAGGTGGCGGAGCTGGTCGCGTACCTGTGCTCGCCGCCCGCCGCGTTCATCACCGGCGCGTCGATCGCCCTCGACGGGGGCTGGACGGCCAACTAGTGGCCTCGCGCACAATGTCGGTCATGTCGTCGCCGGTCGAGTTCCTGGAGCTGCTGGCGCGGGAGGCCGCCGCGGTCGAGTTCGAGGGCCCGCTGGTCGCCGCCCGCGCCGCCGGCCTGCCCGCCGAGCGCATCGCCGAGCTGGAGCAGGCGAAGCTGGTGGCGTTGCGGGTCCGGGCGCTGCTGGAGCGGCGGCGCCGCCGGGAGACCGAGCTCTCCGGCCTGTACGACACGGCCAGCGACCTGGCCGGGCTGCGCGACCTGGACGACGTGCTGCGGGCCATCGTGCACCGGGCGCGGATCCTGCTCGGCACCGACGTGGCGTACATGACGCTCAACGACGACGAGCGCGGCGACACCTACATGCGGGTCACCGACGGCTCGATCTCGGCGCGTTTCCAGCGGTTGCGGCTGGAGATGGGCGACGGCCTGGGCGGCCTCGTGGCGCAGACCGGCACCCCGTACGTCACCTCCAACTACCAGGAGGACGAGCGCTTCAAGCACACCGGGGAGATCGACGGCGGGGTGGGCGAGGAGGGCCTGGTGGCCATCCTGGGCGTCCCGCTGCGGCTGGGGTCGAGCGTGATCGGCGTGCTCTACGCGGCCAACCGCTCCGCCCGGCCGTTCGCCCGGGAGGAGGTGTCGCTGCTGGTCTCCCTGGCCGCGCACGCCGCCGTGGCGATCGACACGGCCCGGCTGCTGGCCGAGACCCGGTCGGCGCTGGAGGAGCTGTCGGCGGCGAACAGCACGATCCGGGCGCACAGCAGCTCGGTGGAGCGCGCCGCCGCGGCCCACGACCGGATGACCGCCCTCGTGGTGCGTGGCGGCGGGATGGAGGACGTGGCGGCGGCCGTCACCGAGGTGCTGGGCGGTGAGCTGCTGGCGCTGGACGCCGAGGGGCGGCAGCTGGCCCGGGTGGGCGAGATCGAGGAGCCGGACCGGGCGGACATCGTCGAGGCGGTGGCCGCGTCCCGCACCGAGGGGCGCAGCGTCCGCCGGGGTCCGCTCTGGTACGCCGCCGTGGTGGCCGGCGCGGAGAACCTCGGCGCGCTGGTGCTGCGACCGGACGGCGAGCTGGTCGACGCCGACCAGCGGATCCTGGAGCGGGCCGCGCTTGTCACGGCGCTGCTGCTGCTGTTCCGCCGTACGGTGGCGGAGGCGGAGGGGCGGGTCCGGGGCGAGCTGCTGGACGACCTGATCGCCCGGCCGCTGCGGGACACCGACGCGCTGCGCAGCCGGGCCCGCCGGCTCGGCGTGGACCTGGACGCCCCGCACGTGCTCGTGGCGGTCGGCGACGACGCGATCGCCGCCACCGGCTCGGCCCGGCAGCGGGTGCTCTCCTGGGCCACCACGTACGCCTCGACCCGGGGCGGGCTGGCGGCGGCGCGCGACGGGCGGGTGGTGCTCATGCTGCCCGGCCAGGATGCGGGCGGGGCGGCCCGGGCGGTGGCCCGGGACCTGTCCCGGGTGACCGGCCGGCCGGTGACCGCCGGGGCGAGCGGGCCGTCGACGGGCCCGGCCTCGCTGGCCGTGACCTTCGCCGAGGCGGAGCGGTGCCTGACGGCGCTGGGCGCGCTGGGCCGGGCCGGGCAGGGGGCGAGCACGGCCGAGCTGGGCTTCGTGGGGCTGCTGCTGGGCGCGGTCGGCGACTCGGGTGACCGGGACGTGGACCGCTTCCTCACCGCCACCGTGGGGCCGGTGGTCGACTACGACGCCCGGCGGGGCACCGCGCTGGTGAGGACGCTGGAGGCGTACTTCGGCGTGGGCGGCAGCCTGGCCCGGGCGGCGGAGCTGCTGCACGTGCACGTCAACACGGTGACCCAGCGGCTGGAGCGGGTCGGGCAGCTGCTCGGCGCGGACTGGCAGAGGCCGGAGCGCGCCCTGGAGGTGCAGCTCGCGCTGCGCCTGCACCGCCTGCGCACCCCGCCGGGCTGATCCGCCCGCGGTTCAGCGGGCGCGGATGCCTTCGAGGACGCCGTCCACGATCCGCTCGGGCAGGATCCGCTCGTCGAGTTCGGGGTGCCAGCGCAGCACCCGCTGGATCAGCATCGGGCCGGTGAGCAGTGCCATGGCCAGCTCGATGTCCAGGTCGGCGCGGAGTTCCCCACTGTCCACCCCGCGGCGCAGCACCTCGCGCATCAGCTTCCGCCGCGGCTCGATCATGTTCTGGTAGAGCTGGAAGTGGTCCGGGCTGCGGTTCACCTCGGGCACCAGACAGGGCATGATCCTGGCGGCGCGCGGGTCGATGTTGTGGCCGACCGCGCCGACCAGCAGCACCAGGTCGTCGCGGACGGAGTGCCCGGCGGGCTGCGGCGGCACCCCCTTGAGCCGGCGCAACGCGTCCATCAGCAACGCGTCCTTGCCGGGCCAGCGGCGGTAGATGGTGGCCTTGCCAACGCCGGCGCGGGCGGCGATCGCCTCGATCGAGAGCGCCTCGAGGGTGCTGCCCTCGGCGAGCAGGTCGAGGGTGGCCTCGATGATCGCTTCGTCCGCGCGGACGCTCCGCGGTCGCCCGGGCGACCGCGGAGCATCAGCCGTAGGGGTCATGTCAGACATTGTCGCCGAACCTACGCGGTCCCGGCCAACTCCCGCTCGGTGGCCGGCCGGGCGTCGGTCTCGATCACCGGGCGGCCGGGCATCCAGCGCAGCACGATGACGAAGCCGAGTAGCGCCACCAGCGCGGACACCCCCGCCGCCCAGTGCATCGCCGAGACGAACGAGCTGTTCGCCGCGTCGATGAGCCGGGGGGCGCCGGCACCGAGCCGGCCGGCGACGGCGTACGCCCCGGAGATCGATTCCTGGGCGGCGTCGCGGACCGGGCCGGGCAGGCCGGACACGGCCGAGGCCACGTCGTTGCGGTAGACCGCGGAGAGCACCGAACCGAGCACCGCCACGCCGAGCGCACCGGCCACCTGGCGGACCGTGTTGCTCACCGCCGAGCCCACGCCGGCCTTCTCCCGGGGCAGCGCCGACATGATCGACTCGGTGGCCGGCGGCATGATGTTGGCCATCCCGGCGCCCTGCACGAAGCCCAGCGCCGAGAAGATCCAGATCGGGGTGTCCGCGTCGATGAGCACGAACGCGCCGAGCGCGGCGGCGGTGAGCAGCAGCCCGACCGCGGCGACCGCCCGGCCGCCGTAGCGACGCACCATGGCGGCGCTGCGCGGCGCGAAGATCAGCTGGGCGGCCGCGAAGGGCAGGAAGAGCAGGCCGCTCTCCAGCGGGCTGTAGCCGCGGACCAGCTGGAGGTAGAACGCGCCGAAGAACATCACGCCCATCGCGGCGAAGAAGACCAGGCCGACCAGCGCCACCGGGGCGGCGAACCGGGGCACCCGGAACAGCCGGACGTCCAGCGACGGGTGGTCGCTGCGCAGCTCGTGGGCGACGAACCAGCCGAGCACCGCGAGCCCACCGACGATCGCCAGCCACACCCGCGGCCGGTCGAAGCCGTGCTCGCCGCCGTCGATGATGCCGTAGGTGAGGGCGACCAGGCCGACCACGGAGAGCAGTACGCCGAGCATGTCCACCCGGCCCGGCCGGGGGTCGCGGGACTCCGGAACGAGGGTGGCCACGAGCACCACGCCGAGCACCACGACCGGCACGTTGATCAGGAAGACCGAGCCCCACCAGTAGTGCTCCAGCAGGGCGCCGCCGAGCACCGGGCCGATGGCCACCGCCAGGCCGACGGCGCCGGCCCAGATGCCGATCGCCTTGGCCCGTTCCCGGGGGTCGAACACGTTGGAGATGATCGACAGGGTCACCGGCATGATGGCCGCGCCGCCGACGCCCATCAGGGCGCGGGTGGCGATCAGCTGGCCCGGGTCCTGGGCGTACGCGGAGAGCAGCGAGGCCAGCCCGAACAGGGCCAGGCCGACCATCAGGAAGCGCTTGCGACCGAGGCGGTCGCCGAGGACGCCGAAGGTGAACAGCAGCCCGGCGAAGACCAGCGTGTAGGAGTTGATCGCCCACTCCAGCTCACCCTGGCTGGCCCCGAGGCCGTGCACCGGGTCGGCGAGGGTACGCAGGGCGACGTTGAGGATGGTGTTGTCGAGGACGACCACGAGGAGGCTGATCACCAGCACCCCCAGGATCGCCCACCTCCTCGGGTGTCCGGTGTTCTCGTGCGGTTCCACTCGGGTTTCTCCCCCCGACTCACCCGCGTCAAATACGATACGGGACAGACTCGTAACGCTGCCGAGCGTAGGTGAGAGTGTTTCGATACGGAACCGGTTCGTATCGTTTGTGCTCCAGGTCACGCCGACGGCCGGGCCAGGCAGGCAGCCCGCTCGCGCAGCGCCGTCCTCCGGCGGGCAGCGGCCGGCATCGGTTGGTCAGCGACAGACGAACCCCGGGTAGCACTCCACTACCCGGGGTTCGTCGGGACGCCGCGGTCCGGATGCGCCGCCGGATCGGCGGCGGCCTCGTCAGCTGGCCTCGCGTACCTGACGCATGGACGCGCCGAGCTGCCGCTTCATCCATCGGGCGACGGGTCGCTCGATCAGCCGGTGGATCAACCACGCGGCGATGAGCAGGCACACGACCAGAGCGGTGATCAGCAGCCACGGCGGCAGGAAGCCCTGAACCCGCTCGATGACGGCGAGCCCGACCGTCTGGTGGATGAGGTAGAGCGGGTAGGTCAGCGCTCCGGCTGTCGCGACCCAGCCCGCCTTCACCCAGGCGAAGCGGTTCAGCGCGACCGCCGCCATCACGAGGAAGAAGAGCGTCACGATGACGGCCGTCGGCGCGTAGGCGACGTCGCGGGCCTGGGCGAGGTTGGGCAGCCGGGTGAGCGCGATCAGCCAGGAGAGGCCCACGACCGACCACAACAGCAGGCTCGGGCCGAAGCGGTGGATGAGGTAGAGGGCGATGCCGGCGATGAAGTAGCTGGAGTGGCTGGCCGCCACGACGTTGGTGAGCCACGGGTTGCCGAGCTTCGGAACGATCAGCGAGGCGACCGTCCAGATGGCGCAGAAGGCCACCACGCCCCGGTAGGACAGGCCGCGCGCGACGAGGACGGCGAAGAAGATGTAGAAGGCCATCTCGACGGTGAGCGTCCAGTACGACAGGTCGAGGTGCCGGATGCCGAGAAAGTCCTGCATCATCGTCAGGTTGCCCAGCACCTCGCGGGCCTGGACGCGGGGGCCCCTGGGCACGGCCACGAGCACGCCGGCCGTGAGCAGGACCGCGAACCAGTAGGCGGGGTAGAGCCGCACGACCCGGGAGACGAAGAAGTCCCCGACGGAACGGCCCCAGGCGCTCATGCAGATGACGAAGCCACTGATGATGAAGAAGAGCTGCACGCCGAGGAAGCCGTACTTGGCGGCGGAGTGCACCGGGCCGAAGGTGGTCGCGGCGGAGGCATCCCAGACGCCGATCTTGTCGCCCACGAGGTGGTACACGACAACCATGAGGGCCGCGCCGAGCCGCAGCCCGTCGAGAATCAGCAGGCGCGGCCGTCGGGCGGGAGCGGTCCCGGCGGCCGGCGCCGGCGCGCCGGCCTGTCGTGGCAGTTCCGGGCGTTGGCCGGGCTGAACCGGTCTGGTCGTCGGCGCGGCGACCGCGCGCTCGTCCATCGCCTGCGTCATCGACGCCTCCTGGTGGTCGTGACGGTCGAGTCGGTGTCGGTCGGGGAAGGTGGTCATGGGGCAGCGGCGACGCTGACGGCCGGCATTGCCGTCAGCTTTCGCTCGGAGCGCCAGTACAGCCACACCGCGGCGAGCGCGAAGAGTACCAGCATGGTCGGCACGTAGGGGTCGACGGCGAGCCGCCGGGCCAGGCCGTCCAGGTGGCCCGCCTGCCAGATCAGCCCTCTCGGGATGGTGTCGCCGTTCCGCGCGGGGCCCGGCCACATGAGGAAGGGCAGGATCGCGGCCACCGCCACGACGCCGGTGAGCACCCGCGCCCGGGCGGGTGAGCGGCGCACGACGTCGACGAGGACGAGCATCATCGGGCCGATCCAGATCCAGTAATGCGACCAGCTCACCGGCGAGATGAGAAGCATGGTGAAGCCCACGACGACCATCGCCATGGCCTCCTCGCCGTGCCGCTGCAGCGCGGTCGCGAGGGCGAGACCGGCGACCAGGACGATCACCACGGACAGCATCCACCAGATCGTGTTCTGCTCGTCCGTCTCGAGCAGGCGTGCGGTGAAGCCCTGGAGAGACTGGTTGCCTCCGTAGCGGGGGCCGGAAACCATCAGTACCCGGTGCGAGTCGAACGCCCGCCCGGTCAGCCAGTAGTCGTACGAACCGCCCGGCTGGATGATCGCGCCCAGCAGCGTGAGCCCGACGAAGGTGCCCGTCGCGACGATGGCGGCCCGGATCCGCCGCGTGAGCAGCAGGTAGAGCACGAAGAGGCCGGGCAGCAGCTTGGTCGCGGTCGCGGCACCGATGCCGATGCCCTTGAACCGGCTACGGTCGGACAGCGCGAGGTCGGCCACGACCAGCAGCATGACCAGGATGTTGATCTGGCCGAGGCCGAGGTTGCGCTGCAGCGGCTCGGTCCAGACCAGCACCGCGCCGATGGCGGCGACGAGACCGAGGCGGCCGCGGGCGCCCTCGTAGCCGAGCATCCTGGTGGTGAACCACAGGGCCACGAGCATCGCCGCGATACCCAGAGTGGTCATGAGATGGAGGGCCACCCGCTCGTCGAACCAGGTCAGCGGGACCAGGAACGGCAGGGTGATCGGCGGGTAGGTGTAGGGAAGGCCCAACCCGGTGTACCCGAGCTGGTAGACGGGCTGCCCGTCCAGGAAGGCGTGGGTGGCCCCGAGGTACATCATGAAGTCCGTCCCGCCGAACGGATAGGCACGCACGAACGCGACGTACGCCGCGAGCGAGGCGGCCAGCACGGCCACGCCAGGGACGAGGAGCCAGTTCGGTAGGGCGGTGCGTGGGCGGGCGGCATGATCGGCCGCCACGCCGGCGGCGAACCGGCGGATGCGCTGGATGACCATAGTGGGCCGAATCTTAGCCCGGATCGCCCGCACTGGAGGTAACGGCCCCTTGCGCATTCAGTGGCTTACAGTAGTCGGTAGATCGCTCCGTGTTACCGCTTGCCCGAGGAGGTCGCCGGCGACGTCCGGGCAGCGAACGGTCGGTACTGCCGGGAACCCGGGGGCGGCCGTGACCGGCGCGGCGAGGTCACGCCTGACCGACCGGACGGGCACCGTCGCCCCCGAGATGTCCCAGCGGGAGCTATCCGCGGCGGCCCGCTCCCCGGCGGCGGAGCAGGTGGGCGACCGTGCCCCAGATGCCCCGCCGGAACAGCAGCACGACGAGGAGGAAGATGCCGCCGGTGACCAGGCCGATGGCCTCGAAGCCGGAGAACGACAACCAGTCCTCCAGCCGGACCACCAGGGCCGCCCCGAGCACGCCGCCCCAGAGGGTGCCGATGCCGCCGAGCACCACCACGATGACCGCCTTGCCGGAGGTGGTCCAGTGCAGCACGTCCAGCGAGACGAACCGGTGGCCGACCGCGAAGAGCCCGCCGCCGAGCCCGGCCAGGAAGCCGGAGAGGACGAATGCGGTCAGCTTGTAGCGGTGCACCGGGTAGCCCAGCGCGCGGGCCCGGGCCGGGTTGTCCCGGATGCCGACCAGCACCCGGCCGAACGGCGAGTGCACGATCCGCCAGGCGGCGAGCAGGCCGAGCAGCACGATCGGCAGGATCGCGTAGTAGAAGTAGTAGTCGTCGGTGAGGTCGGCGCCGAAGAACTCCCGGGGCACACCCTGGAGGCCGTTCTCGCCCTGGGTGACCGTGCGCCACTCGTTGGCCACGTAGTAGACCATCTGCGCGAAGGCCAGGGTGACCATGGCGAAGTAGATGCCGGTGCGCTTGACCGCGAGGTAACCGATCGGCAGCGCGAGCAACGCCGCGGCCAGGGCGCCGGCCAGCACGGCCGCCGGGAAGGGCAGGCCGGCGTGGATCGCGACCAGCCCGGTCACGTACGCCGAGGTGCCCCAGAAGGCGGCGTGCCCGAAGGACATCAGCCCGGTGAAGCCGAGCAGCAGGTCCACCGAGACGGCGAAGAGCGCCCAGCAGAGGATGTCCACGGCCACCGCCGGGTAGAGCCCGTTCGGTAGCCAGAGCGCCACGACCAGGCCGGCGGCGAGCAGCGCGTACCGGACCCAGCCGGGCGCCCGGGCGACGGTGAGCAGCCCCGACGGCGGGGCGGGCCGGGCCGACTCCTCGGCGGGGATGTCGACGGCGCTGGTCATGCCGGTGCCTCCTCACGGCCGAACAGGCCGGCCGGCCGCCAGAGCAGCACCGCGGCCATCACCACGAACACGACGGTCTGGGACACGATCGGGAAGTCCGACAGGTACGCCTCGCCCCAGGCCTGGATCAGGCCGATGCCGAAGCCCGCGGCGACCGAGCCGAAGATCGAGCCGAGCCCGCCGATCACCACGACCGCGAAGACCACGATGATCAAATCGGCGCCCATCAGCGGATTCACCGCCCGCATCGGGGCGGCGAGCACCCCGGCCAGCCCGGCCAGGGCGATGCCGAAGCCGAACACCGGGGTGACCCACTTCCCCACGTCGATGCCGAAGGCCCGGGTCAGCTCGGGACGCTCGGTGGCGGCCCGGACCACCATGCCGACCCGGGTCCGGCCGAGCACCCACCAGACCGCGACGCAGAGCAGCACGGTGAAGCCGAGGATGAAGACCCGGTAGGTGGGGAAGTCGAAGAGACCGAAGTCGACCGTCCCGCTCAGCTCGGCCGGGGTGGCGTACGGGCTGGACTGCACGCCGTACCGGGACTTCACCAGGTCCTGCAGGATCAGCGTGAGGCCGAAGGTGAGCAGGAAGTTGTAGAGCGGGTCGAGCCGGGTCAGCCGGTGGATCACCGCCCGCTCCAGCACCATGCCGAGCAGGCCCAGCGCCAGCGGCATGATCACCAACGCGGCCCAGAACGGCACGCCCGCCTCGGCGAGCAGCACGTACGCCCCGAAGGCGCCGAGCATGTAGAAGGCGCCGTGAGCGAAGTTCACCACCCGGAGCATGCCGAAGATGACCGCCAGCCCGAGGGCGAGCAGGGCGTAGAACGCCCCGCCCACCAGCCCGTTGAACGTGTTCTGCAGGAAACCTGACATCAGCTCGTCGTCACCTCGCCTTCTTCCGTTCGCGACTGCGGGGCTCGCAAAACCGGCTCACTCCTCGCGCTCACATCTTGCAGTCGGCCGACGGGGCGCGGAACGCCTCGGCCGCCGGGATGGTCTTGAGGATCTTCACGTAGTCCCACGGCTCGCTGACCTCGGCCTGCGGCTTCACCTGGGCCAGGTACGCGTCGTGGATGACCCGGTGGTCCTCGGCGCGGATCTTGCCGTTGCGCAGGAAGAGGTCGTTGACCTCCTTACCCTCCAGGCCCTTGACCACGGTGTCCGCGTCGTCGGTGCCGGCGGCCTGCACGGCCTCCAGGTACTGCATGGCGGCGGAGTAGTTGGCCGCGTGCGCGAAGGACGGCCGGGTGCCGGTCTCCTTCTGGAACCTGTCGGCCCACTCCCGGTTCTGCTGGTCGAAGTTCCAGTACCAGGCGTCGGTGTAGGTGGTGCCGGCGAGCGCGGCCGGGGTGAGCGAGTGGATGTCGGTGATGAACATCAGGCCCACGGCCAGCCCGACGCCCTTGTCCCGCAGCTTGAACTCGTTGTACTGCTTGACCACGTTGACCAGCTCGGCGCCGGCCTGCATGGTGCCGAGCACCTGCGGCTTCGGGTTCAGCGTGGGGGCCTTGAGCAGGAACGAGGAGTAGTCGCCGCTGGTGTTCGGGAACGGCGCGCCGTCCTTGCCGACCACCTTCCCGCCGGCGGCGGTGATGGCGGCGGAGAAGCTCTTCTCCATGTCCTGCCCGAAGGCGTAGTTCGGGTAGAGGATGTACCAGTTCTTGCCGACCTGCTCGGTGGTCACCGTGCCGGTGCCGTGGGCCAGCATGTAGGTGTCGTACGCGTAGTGGAACGTGTACTTGTTGCAGCTCTTGCCGGTCAGGTCCGTGGTCGCCGCGCCGATGTTGAAGTAGAGCTTCTTCTTCTCCTTGGCCACGTCGGCGACCTTGAGGGCGGCCGAGGAGGTCGGCACGTCCAGGATGGCGTCGACGCCCTTGCGGTCGTACATCTCCTGGGCCTTGCTGTTGGCCACGTCCGGCTTGTTCTGGTGGTCGGCGGTCTCCACGCTGATGTTCTTGGTGACGGCCTTGTCGCCGTACTTGGCCTTGAAGTCGGCGATGGCCATCTCCACGGCCTTGACCGAGTTCCGCCCGGACAGCTCCGAGTAGGCCCCCGACTGGTCGTTGAGGACGCCCAGCACGATCTTGTCGCCGGTCAGCTTCTGGTCGCCGCCGGACTGCGGGCCACCGCCGCCGCAGCCGGCGACCACCAGCACCGCCGCCGAGGCGGCGGCCACACCCACGCTCCTGCGCATGTCGAATCCTTCCGTACCGCGCGGTCCGCGCGGGTCAGCCGTCGTTGTCAGATTCCGAGGTACGCCAGCAGCTCGCGCTCCCGCGAGCGCACCTCGGAGTTGTCCATCGCCTCCGCGATCCGTCCCTCGGCCAGCAGGTAGTGCCGGTCGGCTACGCCGGTGGCGAAGTGCAGGTTCTGCTCGACCAGCAGCACGGTGACGCCGTGCTTCTTGGCCTCCCGCAGCAGGTCGCCCACCTGCTGCACGAGCAGCGGCGACAGGCCCTCGGTGGGCTCGTCGCAGAGCAGCAGCCGGGCGCCCATCCGCAGCACCCGGGCCAGGGCGAGCATCTGCTGCTCGCCGCCGGAGAGCATGGTGGCCGCCGAGTCCCGCCGGCTGTAGAGGGCGGGGAACGCCTCGTACACCCGCTCCAGCGGCCACGGGTCCGGGCCGACGCGGGGCGGCAGGGTCAGGTTCTCGGTGACGGTCAGGGTGGCGTACGCGCCCCGGTCGTCGGGGACCCAGCCGAGCCCGAGCCGAGCCCGCTTGTACGCGGGCAGCCTGGTGACGTCCCGGTCGGCGAAGCTGACCGTGCCGCGCTGGCCCGGGTGCAGCCCCATCACCGACCGCAACAGGGTGGACTTGCCGGCGCCGTTGCGCCCGACCAGGGTGACCACCTCGCCGGCGGCCACCTCCAGGCTCACGTCCCGCAGCACCTGGGCCTCGCCGTACCAGGCGGAGAGGTTCTCAATGCGCAGCATCCGCGGCTCCCAGGTAGGCGGTGATGACCCGCTCGTCGGCGCGGACCTGCTCGTACGGCCCCTCGACCAGGACCTTGCCGGCCTGCAGGACGGTGACCGTGTCGGCGAGCCGGCCCACCACGCTCATGTTGTGTTCGACCATGACCACGGTCCGGCCCTCCCGGACCCTGGCGATCAGGTCGACGGTGCGGTCCACGTCCTCCAGCCCCATCCCGGCGGTGGGCTCGTCGAGCAGCAGCACCTTCGGGTCGAGGGCGAGCGCGATGGCCAGTTCCAGGGCGCGCTTGCGCCCGTACGCGAGGGCCTCGGCTGGGGCCTCGGCCAGCTCGGCGAGGCCGACCATGGCGAGCAGTTCGTCGGCCCGGTCCCGGTAGCGGCGCATCAGCTTCGCCGAGCGCCAGAACCGCCAGCCCAGCCCGCTCGGCGACTGGAGGGCCAGTTCGACGTGCTCCCGCGCGCCCAGCTGCGGGAAGAGGCTGGTGATCTGGAAGGAGCGGGCCACGCCGAGCCGGGCGACCCGCTCCGGGGGCAGGCCGGTCACGTCCCGGCCGGCCAGCTCGATCCGGCCGGCGCTGGGCGGCAGGAATCCGGTGAGCAGGTTGAACAGGGTGGTCTTGCCGGCGCCGTTCGGCCCCACCAGGGCGTGCACGGTCTCCGGCGCCACGTCGAGGTCGACCCCGTCGACCGCCCGGAAGCCCCGGAAGTCCCGGGTCAGCCCACGGGCCGACAGGATCGCTTGGCCGGCCATCGCCTCACCCTCCGCACGTCCGTCCCGCGCCGGCCAGGTCGGTGACCGGGGTCACAGGGCCGTCGCGTGCAGGAAACCTACGGCGCACCGGCAGAGTCGAGCCATGTCGATCCTCCACACATTCGGCCGGGAGGGGACGGGCTCGCCCGCCATAGGGGGCGGGCCCGTCCGCGGGCAACCCGACGGATCGGCGGCCGTCGACATGTGGTGCGGCACCGTCACCGGGCGGTCGCGTACTCCGGCAGGTCGAGCCCGTCGGCCTTGCTGAAGAAGAGCCGGGTGGCCAGTCCGCGCAGCGGACGGGAGGTCATGGCCCGCATCGACGCGTCGCGCATCCGGATCGCCGTCCGGCTGGCCGGCAGGAAGCCGCCGATGCCGCCGCCCGGCAGCTCCTGGCCGCGGGTCACGTGCGGCCGCAGCAGCTCCTCGTAACGGCGGTACGCCACCGCGTGGTCGCCCCGCGCCGCGGCCAGCTCCCCGGCCAGCAGGTACGCCCCGACCAGCGCCAGGCTGGTGCCCTGCCCGGTGAGCGGGGACGGGCACCAGGCCGCGTCGCCCAGCAGCGCCACCCGCCCGGCGCTCCAGCGCTCCATCCGTACCTGGCCGTACCGGTCGAAGTAGAAGTCGCCGGCGTCCGGGGCGGCGGCCAGCAGCTCGGCGGCGCGCCAACCGACGCCGGCGAAGCGCTCGGCGAGCAGCCGCTGCTGGGCGGCCCGGTCCCGGCGGTCCACGTCGAGTTCCGGGGAGCGGAAGCTGAAGAACGCGGCGGCCCGGCCGTCCCGGGTGGGGCGGGTGCCGACCACCCGGCCGCCGGGCGCGTTGTGCAGCAGGAACCAGCCGGTCCCGTCCCGGTAGGGGGTGGAGAAGTAGGCCAGGTACGCGCCGAGCGGCCGCACGTACGCCGACTCCGGCCCGAACGCCAGCGCCCGGGTGCGGGAGTGCGAGCCGTCCGCCCCGACCACCAGGTCGACGGTGCGCGGGGCGGAGCGGGCGAAGGTGAGCCGCACCCCGTCCCCGGTCTGCGTCAGCGTCTCGATCGAGTCGTCGAAGACGTACTCGACGTCGTCCCGGGTCGCGTCGTACAGCAGCCGGGCCAGGTCGCCGCGCTCGATCTCGATGTCGGCGACGATCCCCTCCCCGTCGAAGGCGTGCACCGGCAGCCGGGCGCGCACCCCGCCCCGCTCGTCGACGTACGCCATGCCCTGCTCCCGGAGGGTCTCGGCCCGGATCCGGGCGGTCAGGCCCATCCGGTCGACCACCTCCCGGGCGGTCCCCCGCACGTCGACCGCCTGCCCGCCGGGGCGCAGCCCGGGGGCGTTTTCCACCACGGTCACGGCGAAGCCGTACCGGCGCAGCCAGAAGGCGAGGGCGGGGCCGGCCACGCCGGCGCCGGAGATGAGCACGGTCCTGTCGTTCATGGTGTTCTCCCGAGTTCGCGCGTACACCGTCCATCCGGTGTGGGGAGGACGCTAAGGTCGGCGCGCCCCGGACGCTGCCAGCGACCTAGTACGGTGCCCGGTCCGGCCGGGCCGGCGGCCCCGGTGTACTAGTACGCTTCGCGGCGGAGGTGGCCGGGATGACGCAACGCGGTCGGGGTCAGGAGCCGCCGTACCGGCGGATCGCCGCGGAGATCCGCCGCCGGATCAACCTGGGCGAGCTGCGTCCCGGCGACCGGGTGCCCTCGGCCCGTCAGCTCACCCGGGAGCACGGCGTGGCCATCGCCACCGCGACCCGGGTGCTCGCCCTGCTCCGCGCCGAGGGGCTGGTGCTGACCCGCCCGGGCGCCGGCACCGTGGTCGCGGAGCCACGGCAGGAGCCTGGGCGGGCGGAGCCGGAGCTGAGCCGGGAGCGGGTGCTGCGCACCGCGCTGGCGCTGGCCGACGAGGGCGGACTGGCCGCGGTGTCCATGCGGCAGATCGCCGCCGAGCTGGGCGTGGCCACCATGTCGCTCTACCGGCACGTGCGCGGCCGGGACGAGCTGATCCTGGCGATGGCCGACGCGGCGCTGGCCGACGCCCCGCTGCCGACCACGGAGCCGCCCGGCTGGCGGGCCCGGTTGGATCTGCTCGCCCGGGCGCAGTGGGCCGCCTACCGCCGGCACCGCTGGGTGCCGCACGTCATCTCGATCGCCCGACCGCAGCCGCTACCGCACGGCATGGCGCACACCGACCGCGCGCTGCGGGCCACCGCCGGCCTGGGCCTGGACCCGCAGGTGCGCTGGCACGTCGCGGTCACCCTGATGGCGTACGTGAAGGGCATCGCCACGAACCTGGAGATGGGCGCGCAGGCGGTGCAGGACACCGGCCTCAGCCACGAGCAGTGGGTGGATCGGCAGCAGGCCACCTTCCAGCAGCTGATGGCCGGTGGCGGGCTGGCCACCATGGACGCCCTCACCGCCGGCGGCGTCGAGCTGGACCTGGAGAGCGTCTTCGACTTCGGCCTGCGCCGGCTGCTCGACGGGTTCGCCGCGCTGATCGAGGGCCGGCCCGGGGTCAGTCCGGGAAGGTGACCACCCAGCGGGCGCCCTCGCCCCGGGCCAGCCGGTCCAGCGCCGCGGGCGCCTCCGCAAGCGGGACGGTGCCGCTGACCAGCGGAGCCAGGTCCAGGCTGCCGTCGGCGAGCGCGCCGGCCAGCTCCGGCACCTCCCGGTCCGGGTCGGAGGAGCCGTAGACCGAGGACCGCAGGGTGCGCGCCGAGTGGAAGATGTCCAGCGCCGACAGGCTGAGCAGGTCGTCCTTGGCGCCCATGCCGACCACGGTGACCGCTCCCCCGCGCCGGGTGCAGCGCCAGGCGGCCCGGATGGTGACGGACCGGCCGACGCACTCGAAGGCGTGGTCGACGCCGCGTCCCTCGGTGCGCGCCCGAACCTCCTTGGCGAGGGTGTCGTCGGAGCGGAGGAAGTCGGTGGCCCCGGCGGCGAGGGCGAGGTCCCGCTTCGCCTCGGCCACGTCGACGGCGAGGATCGGGCCCGCGCCGGCCCGCCGGGCGGCGGTGAGCACGGCGAGGCCGACCCCGCCCAGGCCGATCACCGCGACCGACTCGCCGGGTGCGACCCGGGCGGTGTTGCGGACCGCGCCGGTGCCGGTGAGCACCGCGCAGCCGAGCAGCGCGGCCTGCTCGGGCGGCAGGCCGGGCGGGACCGCGATGGCGGCCCGCTCGGGCACCACCACCTCCTCGGCGAGCGCGCCGAGGCCCAGGGTGACCTGGAGGGGGCCGCCGTCGGCGGTCTCCCCCCGGGCCACCGAGGGCCCGGTGTTGGCGGCGCAGAGCCAGGGCTCGCCGTGCCGGCAGTGCCAGCAGGCGCGGCAGGCGGGCGCCCAGTTGAGCACCACGGGCGTGCCGACGGCCAGCCGGGTGCCGGGGCCGGCCTCGGCCACCACGCCGGTCGCCTCGTGCCCGAGCACCAGCGGGTACGCGGGCGCCACCGTGCCGTCCACCATGGCCAGGTCGGAGTGGCAGATGCCGGCCGCCCGGATCCGGACCCGCAGCTCGCCGGGGCCGGGGTCGGGCAGGCGTACCTCCTCGACGGCCGGGGTGGCGCCCCGGCCGCGGACCACGAGCGCCCTCACCGCTGGATCGCCTTCAGCTCGGTGAACTCCTCGACGCCGTACCCGCCCAGTTCACGGCCGAGGCCGGACTGCTTGTAGCCGCCGAACGGGGCGAGCGGGTTGAACGCGCCGCCGTTGACGTCCACCTGGCCGGTACGCAGCCGCCGGGCCACGGCGAGCGCCGCCTCCTCGTCGGCGGACCAGACCGCGCCGGCCAGCCCGTACCGGGAGTTGTTGGCGATGGCGACCGCCTCGTCGGTGTCGGCGAACGGGATGACCGCGAGCACCGGGCCGAAGACCTCCTCCTGGGCGAGGGCGCTGTCCGGGTGCACGTCGGCCAGGACGGTCGGGGCGACGAAGTGGCCGCGCGGCGGCAGCGGCGCGTCCGGGCCGCCGGCGACGAGCCGGGCGCCGTCGGCGAGGGCCCGGTCGACGTGCCCACGGACCCGCTCGGCCTGGGCGGCGGAGACCAGCGGGCCGAGCCGGGTGGCCGGGTCGAACGGGTCGCCCGGCCGGTAGCCGGCGACGGCCGCCGCGACCAGGTCCAGCGCCTCGGCGTAGCGGTAGCGGTGGACCAGCATCCGGGTCCAGGCGGTGCAGGTCTGGCCCGAGTTGAGCAGCGCGTTGCCGACCCCGACCTTGACGGCGGTGGGCAGGTCGGCGTCGGCGAGGATCACGTTGGCCGACTTGCCGCCGAGTTCCAGGGCGACCCGGGCGATCCGGTCGGCGGCCAGGTGGGCGATCCGCCGGCCGGTGGCGGTGGAGCCGGTGAACGAGACCAGGTCGACGTCGGGGTGGGCGGCCAGCGCCTCGCCGACCACCGGCCCGGTGCCGGGCACCAGGTTGACCACCCCGGGCGGCAGCCCGGCCTCGGTGACCGCGTCGAAGAGCAGGTACGCGGTGAGCGGGGTCAGCTCGCTGGGCTTGAGCACCACCGTGCAGCCGGCGGCGAGGGCCGGGGCGACCTTGGCGACCACCTGGTGCAGCGGGTAGTTCCACGGGGTGATCGCGCCGACCACGCCGACCGGCTCGCGGACGACGAGGGAGTTGCCAATGGTCTCCTCGGCGGGCGGGCGGGCCGCGAGGTCGACCATGCCGCGCAGCACCGTCAGCGGCAGCCCGGCCTGAATCCGGGTGGCGAGCTTGAACGGGGTGCCCAGTTCGAGGGCCACGGTGCGGGCGATCTCGTCGGCCCGGGCGGCGAGGGCGGCGTGCAGCCGGTCGAGGTGGGCGGCCCGTTCGGCGGGGGCGGTGGCGGCCCAGCCGGGGAAGGCGGCCCGGGCGGCGGCCACGGCCCGGTCCACGTCGGCCGGGGTGCCGGCGGGGACCTGCCCGATGACCTCCCCGGTGGCCGGGTTCTCGACCGGGATCGTGCCGCCGTCCGCCGGCTCGACCCAGTCCCCGGCGACGTGCAGATGGCGGCGGACCAGCAGGGCGGGGGGCGCGTCGGCGAGATCCATGGCGTCCCTTCGGGGGCGGGAAACTAGCAGTGGGAGTTTTGACGCTACCCCGGACCGCTGCCGCGTTCCAGAGGGGCCACGGTCCGGGCGTACTCGGCGGCGAGGCCGTGCAGCAACGCGTCCAGGCCGAGGGTGAACGCGCCCTCGTCGACGCTGCGCTGGTGGCCGCGCAGCCGGTGGGCCTGGTTGAGGTGCGGGTGCGCCGCGTACAACTCCGGGTCCTCCACGAAGCCGCGGGCGAACGAGCCGAGCGCCGACCCGGCCACGAAGTAGCGCAGCGCGGCGCCGATGTGGGTGGCCCGGGCCGGCGGCCAGCCCGCCCGGACCAGCGCGCCGTAGACGGCGTCGGCCATGGCCAGCGCGGCCGGCCGGCGTCCGGGCCCCTGCGCCAGGTAGGGGACGATGTTCGGGTGCGCGGCCAGCGCCTCCCGGTAGGACCGGGCCCAGTGGCGCAGCCCCTCGACCCAGTCGTACCGGTCGAAGACGCTGACGTCGACGGTCGCCGTGACGCTGTCCGCCACCGCGTCGAGGATCTCGTCCTTGGTGGCGAAGTGGTTGTAGAGCGAGGGGCCCTGCACGCCGAGCGCGGCGGCCAGCCGGCGGGTGGAGAGCGCGCCGAGGCCGTCGGCGTCGATCAGCGCGAGCGCGGTCTCGACGATCCGGTCGCGGTTGAGCAGGGCCTGGCGGGGACGCGGCACCTCAGCCCACCCGCGCCGGGCCGACGCCTCCGCCGAGCACCCCTCGTCGGTCGAATCCCGCCACTCCGCCTCCCCCGTCGGAAACACCTGCTCACGCACCCTAGCCGGGGCACGGCGACGGAGCCTCACCGCGACGGCCGGAGGAGGGGTCTGGACGGATGAAAACTTACACCGCTAGTTTAAGAGCGACCGCCGCGGCATTGCGGCGGTCCACCGCCACGCCGACCGAGGGAGCATCGTGGACTTCGCACTGTCCGACGAGGAACGGGCCGTCCGGGACACCGTGCGCGCCTTCGTCACCCGCGAGGTGCTGCCGCTGGAGCAGGAGGTGCTGCGCCGCGAGCGTGCCCACCAGCCCGGCCTGGACCGCTCCGAGCTGCGCGAGTTGCAGCTCAAGGCGAAGAAGTTCGGCTTCTGGGGCCTGGCCACCCCCGAGGAGTACGGCGGGATGGACCTGCCCGCGGTGCTCCAGTCGCTGATCTGGACCGAGCTGGGCCGCTCCTTCGTGCCGTTCCGCTTCGGTGGCGAGGCGGACAACATCCTGTTCCACGCCACCGAGGAGCAGAAGCGTGAGTTCCTCCTCCCGACCATCGAGGGAGAACGGATCTCCTGCTTCGCGATCACCGAACCGGGCGCCGGCTCGGACGCCGCGAACATCAAGCTGCGCGCCCGCCGCGACGGCGACGACTGGGTCCTCGACGGCGAGAAGACGTTCATCACCAACGGCAACGACGCCGACTTCGCCATCGTGGTGGCGGTGACCGACCCGGCGAAGGGCGCCCGCAACGGCGGCGCGACCGCGTTCCTGGTCGACCGGGCGATGGGCTGGCGGTCGGAGTTCATCCAGACCATGGGCGAGGGCGGGCCCGCATCGCTGATCTTCGACGGCGTACACGTGCCGCACCGCAACATCCTCGGGGAGGTCGGCCAGGGCTTCACGCTGGGCATGGAGTGGATCGGCAAGGGCCGGTACACCATCCCCTCGCACGCCATCGGCATCGCCGAGCGGGCCCTGCAGATGGCCATCGACCATGCCAACACCCGGGAGACCTTCGGCGCGAAGATCGGCACCAACCAGGCGATCCAGTGGATGATCGCCGACTCGGAGACCGAGCTGGAGGCGGCCCGCTGGCTGGTGCTGAGGTCGGCGTGGACGGTCGACCAGGGCCTCGACCCGCGGCACGCCTCCTCGATGGGCAAACTCTACGGCGCCGGCATGGTCAACCGGGTGGTCGACCGGGTGCTCCAGATCCACGGCGGCATGGGCTACACCCGGGAACTGCCGATCGAGCGCTGGTACCGGCAGGTCCGGCTGTACCGGATCTTCGAGGGCACCGACGAGATGCAGCGGCTGATCATCTCCCGCGACCTGTTGCGCGGCTACACGAAGATCGGCGGCCACCTGGCCTGAGGCGGTGGTGGCTCCCGCCCGGTCCCGGGGTGGGAGCCCCGCCGCCTCAGCCCGTCAGCGCCGCCAGGGCCAGGTCGACGTCCTCCTCGGTCGTGTAGAGGTGGAACGCGGCGCGGACCCGTCCGGCGCGGACCGCCGCCCGCACCCCGGCCCGGGCCAGCTTCTCCTGCGCGCCCGGCACCTCGACGGCGACGATCGCGCTGTCGCCGGGCGGCCGGCCCAGCCCGGCGAGGAACCGGTTGGCCAGCGCCACGTCGTAGGCGTGCACGGCCGGCAGCCCGATCTCGGCGAGCAGTTCCAGGGCGGGCGCCGCACCGACGTAGCTGAACCAGGCCGGCGAGATGTCGAAGCGCCGGGCGTCGTCGGCCAGCCGCAGCGGCGGGCCGTAGTAGGAGGCGTGCGGGTCGGCGCCCGCGTACCAGCCGGCGGCGTCGGGACGCAGCCGCTCGCGCAGCGCCGGGGCCAGGTAGCCGAAGGCCGCGCCGCGCGGCGCCATCAACCACTTGTACGCGGCCACCGCCACCACGTCGGCCAGCCCGGCGTCGAAGGGCAGCCAGCCGGCGGCCTGGGTGGCGTCCACCGCGACGAGGGCGCCGTGCGCCCGGGCCGCCGCGACGATCGTCTCGTACGGGGCGACCGCGCCGTCGGCGGACTGCACGAGGCTGAACGCGACCAGGTCGGTGTCGGCGTCGATCGCGTCGACCAGGCCGGCGAGCGGCACGGTGCGGACCCGGACGCCCCGCTCCTGCTGCACCAGCCAGGGGAACAGGTTGGAGGTGAACTCCACCTCGGGGACGACCACCGTGGCGCCGGCCGGCA
This sequence comes from Micromonospora sp. MH33, assembly GCF_003013775.1. NCBI lineage: Bacteria > Bacillati > Actinomycetota > Actinomycetes > Micromonosporales > Micromonosporaceae > Micromonospora > Micromonospora sp. MH33. The sequence continues at coordinate 19,952 of NZ_MUYZ01000023.1, read as the reverse complement.
GCGCGGCGGCCACCGGGGCGAGCAGTTGCGAGGCGGTGCTGCCGATCGTCACGTCCGTCGGGGCCACCCCGACCAGCCGGGCGAACCCGGCGCGGGCCCGCTCGGCGGCGACACCCCAGCCCTCCCAGGAGATCCGGCCCACCCGCCAGTCCGCCAGGGCGTCCTGCAACGCCTGCCAGGCCGGCTCGGGCGGCAGCCCGTAACTGGCGGTGTTCAACCAGCCGGGCTCCGGCTGCCACAGCTTCTGCGCCTGCTCCACGTCCATGCCACCGACGCTAACGATCACCGCCGGCCACCGGGCCGGCCAATTCCCGCCTCGTGGTCCCCGCCGGCACGCCGACCGGGCCCGCCGGACGGGGGGTCCGGCGGGCCCGGTTGCGCGGTCGGGTCAGGCCGGCGCGTCGGCCGGGGTGGCCGGTCGCGGCGCCGGGACCGGCTCGGGGGCCTCGTCGGCCGGCTCGTCGTCGTCGAGCATGGTGGCCTCGTCGAACGGGCGCTGGCCGCTGAGCACGGCGTGGGCCTGTGCCCGGTCGAACTCGCCGGTCCAGGTGCCGACCAGCACGGTGGCCACCGCGTTGCCGGCGAAGTTGGTCAACGCCCGGGCCTCGGACATGAACCGGTCGATGCCGACGATCAACCCGACGCCGTCGACCAGGTCCGGCCGGTGCGACTGGAGGCCACCGGCCAGGGTGGCGAGGCCGGCGCCGGTCACCCCGGCCGCGCCCTTCGAGGCGATGATCATGAAGGCCAGCAGGCCGATCTGCTCGCCGACCGCCATCGGCTTGCCCAGCGCGTCGGCGATGAACAGCGCGGCCATGGTCAGGTAGATGGCGGTGCCGTCGAGGTTGAAGGAGTAGCCCGTGGGCACGGTGATGCCGACGACCGGCTTGCTGACGCCGAAGTGCTCCATCTTGGCGATCAGCCGGGGCAGCGCCGACTCCGACGACGAGGTGGACAGGATCAGCAGGAACTCCCGGCCCAGGTAACGCAGGAGGGAGAAGATCGAGACGCCCGACACCAGCCGCAGCAGCGCGCCGAGCACCACGATCACGAAGATCAGGCAGGTGGCGTAGAAGCCGAGCATGATCTGGGCCAGGCTGGTCAGCGCGTCCACGCCGGTCGCGCCGACCACCGCGGCGATCGCGCCGAAGGCGCCGATCGGGGCGGCCCACATGATCATCGCCAGCACCTTGAAGACGAGGCGCTGGATCACCTCCACGGCACGCAGCACCGGCTCGCCGCGCCGTCCCATGGCCTGGACCGCGAAGCCGACCAGCAGGGCCACGAGCAGGGTCTGGAGCACCGAGCCCTCGGTCAGCGCGGAGAACAGCGAGGTCGGGATGATGCCGAGCAGGAACTCGACGGTGTCGCCGCTCTCGCCACCGGCGGCGGACTTGCCCGCGTCGGCCACCTCCGGGCCGAGGTGCAGGCCCGAGCCGGGGTGGATGATGTTGCCGACCACCAGGCCGATGGCCAGCGCCACCGTCGACATGAGCAGGAAGTAGCCGAGCGCGAGGCCGCCGACCTTGCCGACCCTGGCCGCCTGCCGGACGGACCCGACGCCGAGGACGATCGTGCAGAAGATGACCGGGCTGATCATCATCTTGATCAGGTTCACGAAGCCGGTGCCCAGCGGCTTCAACTCCTTGCCGACCTCGGGCGCGGCGAGGCCGACCACGATGCCGGCGAGGACGGCCGCGATGACCGCCAGGTAGAGGTACCGGGTCCGGTCCCGGCGGGCGGGCCGGGCGGCCGCGGGGGTGGGTGTGGTGGTGGTGTCCATGCCGACAATGTGACGCCGGTCTCAGCGCAGGGCACGCTTGCGTTCATTCTGTTCACCTCCGCGACTCGCGGCCGAAAACGGACCGGTCGGGTGGGCCAGACTTGCGGGACGACCCGGGTGGGAGGAGGGGATCGGTGGCCCGACGGCAGTGGAGCATCGCGGGGCAGCTCTTCGCCCTCCAGGCGGTGGTGGTGACGCTGCTCGTGCTGGCCGGCGCGGCCGGCGCCGTCTGGCTGGCCCGCAGCGACTCCCAACAGGCCGCGAAGGACGAGGTACTGGCCGTGGCGCAGGCCGTCGCCGGCTCCCCCAACGTCCGCGCGGCACTCACCACCGCCGACCCGCCGGCCACCCTCCAGCCGTACGCGGAGGCCACCCGGGTGGCCACCGGAACGGACTTCGTGGTGGTGATGGCCCCGGACCGGACCCGCTACTCGCACCCGAGCCCGGAGCTCATCGGGCAGCCGTTCATCGGCGACATCGGCCCGGCGCTCTCCGGCGAGCCGTTCACCATCACCAACGTCGGCACGCTCGGCGAGTCGGTGCGCGCGGTCGTCCCGGTGTACGACGACGAGCACCGGATCATCGGGCTGGTCTCGGTGGGCATCACCACCCGGGCGATCAACCGGAAGCTGCTCGCGCAGGTGCCGGTCCTGCTCGGCGCCGCCGCGCCCGCCCTGGCCCTCGCGGCCACCGGTTCCTGGCTGCTCAGCCGCCGGCTCCGCCGGCAGACCCACGGCCTCGGGCCGGGCGAGATGACCCGGATGTACGAGTACTACGACGCGGTCCTGCACTCCGTCCGCGAGGGGCTGCTGGTGCTGACCCGGGACCGCCGGGTGGCGCTGGTCAACGACGAGGGCCGCCGCCTGCTGGGGCTGGCCGACGACGCGGCCGTGACCGACCGGCCGGTCAGCGGGATCGACCTGCCGCCGGCGGTGGCCGAGCTGCTCGGCTCCGGTCGGGACGCGCACGACGAGCCGGTCCTGGCCGGCGACCGGGTGCTCGTGGCCAACCAGCGAACCACCCGCTTCGAGGGAGCGGTGCTCGGCACCGTGCTGACCCTGCGCGACCAGACCGAGCTGCGCAACCTGGCCAGCGAGCTGGACTCGGTCCGCGCCCTGACCGAGGCGCTGCAGGCGCAGACCCACGAGTCGGCGAACCGGCTGCACACCGTGCTCACCCTGGTGGAGCTGGGCCGCACCGACGAGGCGGTCCGCCTGGCCACCCGCGACCTGGCGCTCGCCCAGCAGCTCACCGACCGGGTGGTCGGGGCGGTGACCGAGCCGGCGCTGGCCGCCCTGCTGCTCGGCAAGTCGGCGCAGGCCGGCGAGCGCGGCGTGGACCTGGTGATCGAGCCGGACTGCCGGCTCGACGACAGCCCGCTGCCCACCACCGACCTGCTCACCGTGGTCGGCAACCTGGTCGACAACGCCCTTGAGGCGGTCGCCGGCGCCCCGGCGCCGCGCCGGGTCCGGGTCTTCGTCGGCGCGGTCGGCGACGAGTTGGTGGTCCGGGTCGGCGACAGCGGCCCCGGACTGGACCCGGACCGGGTGGCGGACGCGTTCCGGCGCGGCTGGTCCACCAAGAGCGCCGGCCGGGGGCTCGGTCTGGCGCTGGTCGGGCAGGTGGTCCGCCGGCACGGCGGCGCCGCGGAGGTGGCCCGCACCGACGACGGGGAGACCCTGTTCACCGTCCGGCTGCCGGTCCCGGGAGTGGCCCGATGAACGACGTCCGGGTGCTTGTGGTCGAGGACGAACCGCTGCTGGCCGAGGCGCACAAGGCGTACACCGAACGGGTGCCCGGCTTCGTGGTGGTCGGGGTGGCGCACACCGCGCGGGACGCGATGGCGGCGCTGCGCCAGCGCGGCGGCACGGACGTCGACCTGGTCCTGCTCGACTTCCGCCTGCCCGACCTGCACGGCCTGGACGTGTGCCGGGCCCTGCGGGCGGCGGGCAGCAGCGTCGACGTGCTGGCGGTGACCTCGGCGCGGGACCTCGCCGTGGTCCGCACCGCGGTGTCCCTGGGGGTGACCCACTACCTGCTCAAGCCGTTCACCTTCGCCGCGTTCCGCGACAAGCTGGAGCGGTACGCCGAGTACCGGCGGCAGGCCCTCGCCGACGGCGAGGTGGCCGCCCAGCACGAGGTGGACCGGATGTTCGCCACCCTGCGCGGGGCGACCCGGCACACCCTGCCCAAGGGCCTGGACGAGCAGACCCTGCACACCGTGCTGGCCGCCCTCGGCGACGGCGGGCTCTCCGCGACCGAGGTCAGCCGGCGCACCGGGATCTCCCGGGTGACCGCCCGGCGCTACCTGGAGTACCTGGTCTCCGCCGACCGGGCGGTCCGCGCGCCTCGCTACGGCACCCCCGGACGGCCGGAGGTCGAGTACCGGCCGGTGTGAGCCGACTGCCGCGACCGGCTCGGCCGGGACCCGGGCAGCCCTACCGGATGTTGGCGGTGTGCCCGAGCGAGTAGCGGCCGGGCTGCGGCCAGATGGTCAGGCCGTGCGGTCCCCGGCCGACCGGTATGCGGGCCAGCAGCTTGCCGGTCTCCGTGCTCAGCACGTACACCTCGTCGTGGTAGCGCCCGGAGAGCCAGAGCTGCTTGCCGTCCGCGGAGAGGCCGCCCATGTCCGGACTGCCGCCGCCGGGGATCCGCCAGGTCGTCCTGGTCTTCAGGCCGGCCAGATCGAGTACGGTCACGCTGCCCTCGTCCCGGTTGGTGACGTAGGCGAGCTTCGCGTCGCGGCTGAAGTAGATGCCGTGGGCGCCCCGGCCGGTGCGGATGAACCGGGTCTGTCGGGTGGCCCCGCCGTCGAAGACGTACACGCCGTGGGCGCGCATGTCCGCGACCAGGAAGTGCTGGCCGTCGGGGGTGAGCCGGGTGTCCTGGGGCATACCGTCGGCCGTCTCGGTGAGCCGGAACTCGCGCAGCTTGCGGAGGCTGGCGGTGTCCAGCACCAGCATCCGGTTGGCGAACTCACAGCTGAACAGCATTGTCCTGCCGTCGGCGGAGTAGTCCATGTGGTTGATGCCGCCGCACTCGGGGAACCGGACCGACCTCACCCGCTGCCAGGTCTTCACGTCGTAGAAGTCCAGCCGCTGGTACGCCTCGGCGACCACGATCGCCTGCTTGCCGTCGGGCGTGAAGTAGAGGTTGTAGACGTCTTCGAGCTTCCGGAACGAGCCCGGCTTGCCGGTCCGCGCGTCGATCGGGACCAGGCCGCCCCGGGGGATCTGACTGGATGCCACGTAGAGGGTGCGCAGGTCGTAGGAGGGCACCACGTGCTGCGGCTCGGGACCGCCCGGGAACTTGTCCACCACCTTGTAGGTTGCGGGGTCGATCACCCAGACGTCGTTGCTCTTGGTGTTCGGCACGTAGACCAGCGCCCGGTCGCCGCGGACCTGGGCGGCGAGCTGGCCGGGGCCCGCCGCCGCGTACACGTTTCCGGCCGCGGGGTACGTCGGCATGCCCGCCACCAGCGGCCCGAGCGTCCCCACCGGCGAGGCGGCGGCGGACGGGCTGGTCAGCGCCTCCGTGGTGGGTGCCCGGTCGGTGCAGGCGACGAGCCCGGCCGACAGGAACAGGACCGGCACGGCGGCCAGCAAATGACTACGGGACATTGGCCCACGATAACGGACAAATACCCACCAGATCGGGGAGAGTCGCCAGCCCTTCGGCACCCGGCGGTCGACGGCGTCGGAGTCAATACGATCTTGGCGGGCGCCGCCGGTCAGCTCACGTTGGCCGGGCCGAGGACGCTCTTCAGGTCGCCCATCAGCGCGGTGGTGGCGGCCACCCGGAACGGGCCGAGGCGCAGCGTGGTGACCTTGCCGCCGTTGAGCAGCTTGACGTGCACCTCGGTGTCGCCCGGGTGCAGCACCAGGGTCTCCTTGAGCTTCTCCACCAGCGGCGGCGTGCAGCGGTGCACCGGGATGGTGAGGGTGACCGGCTTGTTCGCCGGGTTGCTGCTGATGTCCGGCATGGACATGTCCATCGCCATGATCCGCGGCGTGTCGTCGCGGCGGTCGACCCGCCCCTTCACCACCACGATGGCGTCCTCGGCGATGTACTGCCCGATCACCTCGTAGGTGTTGGGGAAGAAGAGCGTCTCCACCCCGCCGGCCAGGTCCTCCAGGGTGGCCGAGGCCCAGGCCCGGCCCTGCTTGGTGACCCGGCGCTGCACGCCGGACAGGATGCCGGCCAGGGTGACCACCGCGCCGTCGGGCACGGTGCCCTCCTCGGAGAGGGCGGCGATGGTGGTGTCCGCCGCCGCGCCGAGCACGTGCTCCAGCCCGAAGAGCGGGTGGTCGGAGACGTAGAGGCCGAGCATCTCGCGCTCGAAGGCGAGCTTGTCCCGCTTGTCCCACTCGCTCTCGCCGATGACCGGCATGACCGTGGTGCTGCCGGCGCCGGTGTCCGCGTCGCCGAAGCCGGCGCCGAACAGGTCGTACTGGCCGACGGCCTCCTTGCGCTTGACGTCGGCGTACGCGTCGATGGCGTCGGCGTGCACGGCGAGCAGGCCCTTACGGGTGTGCTTCAGCGAGTCGAAGGCGCCCGCCTTGATCAGCGATTCGATGGTCTTCTTGTTGCAGGCCACCGCGTCCACCTTGGACAGGAAGTCGTAGAAGTCGGCGTACTCGCCCTTCTCCTCCCGGCACCGCATGATCGCCGCCACCACGTTCGCGCCGACGTTGCGGACCGCGGCCAGGCCGAACCGGATGTCCTCGCCGACCGGGGTGAACGGCCCGGCCGAGGTGTTGACGTCCGGCGGGAGGACCTGGATGCGCATCCGGCGGCACTCGGAGAGGTAGAGCGCCATCTTGTCCTTGTCGTCGCCGACGGAGGTGAGCAGCGCCGCCATGTACTCGGCCGGGTAGTGCGCCTTGAGGTACGCGGTCCAGTACGACACCAGGCCGTACGCGGCGGAGTGCGCCTTGTTGAACGCGTAGCCGGCGAACGGGACGAGGACGTCCCACACCGCCTGGATGGCCTCGTCGGAGTAGCCGCGCTCGCGGCAGCCGTCCCGGAACGGGACGAACTCCTTGTCGAGGATCTCCTTCTTCTTCTTGCCCATGGCCCGGCGCAGCAGGTCGGCCTGGCCGAGGGTGTAGCCGGCGAGGATCTGCGCGGCGCGCTGCACCTGCTCCTGGTAGACGATGAGGCCGTAGGTGGGGGCGAGGATCTCCCGCAGCGGCTCCTCCAGCTCCGGGTGGATCGGCGTGATCTCCTGGAGGCCGTTCTTGCGCAGCGCGTAGTTGGTGTGCGAGTCCACGCCCATCGGGCCGGGCCGGTAGAGCGCCAGCACGGCGGAGATGTCCTCGAAGTTGTCCGGCTTCATGAGCCGCAGCAGCGAGCGCATCGGGCCGCCGTCGAGCTGGAACACGCCCAGGGTGTCGCCGCGGGCGAGCAGTTCGTAGGCCGGCTTGTCGTCCAGCGGCAGGCCCAGCAGGTCCAGCTCCCGGCCGTGGTTGAGCTGGATGTTCTTGACCGCGTCGTCGATGATCGTGAGGTTGCGCAGGCCGAGGAAGTCCATCTTCAGCAGCCCGAGCGACTCACAGGTCGGGTAGTCGAACTGCGTGATGATGACGCCGTCGGCGTCCCGCCGCATCAGCGGGATGTGCTCGATGATCGGCTCGGCGGACATGATGACGCCGGCGGCGTGCACACCGGTCTGCCGGATCAGGCCCTCGATGCCCTTCGCGGTCTCGATGACCTTCTTGACGTCCGGGTCGGACTCGTAGAGGCCGCGGATCTCGCCGGCCTCGGCGTAGCGCGGGTGCTTCGGGTCGAAGATGCCGGAGAGGGGGATGTCCTTGCCCATCACCGCCGGCGGCATCGCCTTGGTGATCCGGTCGCCCACCGCGTACGGGTAGCCGAGCACCCGCGCCGAGTCCTTGATGGCGGCCTTCGCCTTGATGGTGCCGAAGGTGGCGATCTGCGCGACCTTGTCCTCGCCCCACTTGTCGGTGACGTACCGGATCACCTCACCGCGCCGGCGCTCGTCGAAGTCGATGTCGACATCCGGCATCGAGATGCGCTCGGGGTTGAGGAACCGCTCGAAGATCAGGCCGTGCGGGATCGGGTCCAGGTCGGTGATGCCCAGGGCGTACGCGACCAGCGAGCCGGCCGCCGAGCCACGGCCCGGGCCCACCGCGATGCCCTGGCTCTTCGCCCACTGGATGAAGTCGGCGACCACGAGGAAGTAGGACGGGAATCCCATCTGGATGATGACGCCCAGCTCGTACTCCGCCTGGGCGATGTGCCCCTCCGGGATGCCGTTCGGGAAGCGGCGCTCCAGCCCCTTGAACGTCTCCTTGCGGAACCAGGACTCCTCGGTCTCGCCCTCCGGGATCGGGAACCGCGGCATCAGGTTGTGGAACTCGAACATCCCGGCCGGGTCGACCTTCTCGGCGACCAGCAGCGTGTTGCGGCAGCCCTGCTGCCACAGCTCGGACGAGTCGACCGCGCGCATCTGCTCGGCCGACTTGACGAAGTAGCCGCCGCCCTCGAAGCGGAACCGGTTGGGGTCGGCGACGTTGCTGCCGGTCTGCACGCAGAGCAGCACGTCGTGCGCCTCAGCCTGCGCCTCGTGCGTGTAGTGCGAGTCGTTGGTCACCACCGGCGGGATGTCGAGCTTGCGGGCGATCTCGGTGAGCCCGTCCCGGACCCGGCGCTCGATGTCGAGGCCGTGGTCCATGATCTCCAGGAAGTAGTTGTCCTTGCCGAAGATGTCCTGGTAGGCGGCGGCGACCTTGAGCGCCTCGTCGAACTGGCCCAGCCGCAGCCGGGTCTGCACCGCGCCGGAGGGGCAGCCGGTGGTGGCCATGATGCCCTCGGCGTGCTCGGCGATCAGCTCCATGTCCATCCGCGGCCACTTGACGTAGTGGCCCTCCATGGAGGCGCGCGAGTTGAGCTTGAACAGGTTGTGCAGGCCGTCCCGGTTCGCCGCCCACATCGTCATGTGGGTGATCGCGCCGTTACCGGAGACGTCGTCGCTCTTCTGCTCCGGGCGGCCCCACTTGACCCGCTGCTTGTGGAAGCGCGACTCCGGCGCCACGTACGCCTCCACGCCGAGGATCGGCTTGACCCCGGCGGCCATGGCCTGCTTGTAGAAGTCGTTCGCGCCGTGCATGTTGCCGTGGTCGGTGATCGCCACCGCCGGCATGCCGAGCCGCGCGGCCTCGGCGAAGAGGTCCTTGAGCCGGGCCGCCCCGTCGAGCATCGAGTACTCGGTGTGTACGTGCAGATGCGCGAACGAATCGCCCATGCGTGGCGCCCCCCGGGGTGTGGATCAAGGCTGCGTCGGAGTCGACCGACCCACCCTACCGAGGCGATCTGGCCGGCTCCACCGTCCGCGCCGAGGGTGGCCCGGGTCTCTCCGCCCCGATGGTGCGGGCGCACACGATGCTGTACGTCTTGCGCATAGTGTGTGGCACACACTATCGTGTGACGCATGGTGAGCGACGAGGTCCTCCGGACCCATCTCCAGGAGCTACGGCGCGGCACCGTGGTGGTGGCCAGCCTGGTCGCCCTGCGCCGGCCCGACTACGGCTACGCGTTGCTGCAACGGCTGGCCGCGCACGGCTTTCCGGTCGACGCCAACACCCTCTATCCCCTGCTCCGACGGCTGGAGGAGCAGGGGCTGCTGACCAGCGAGTGGAACACCGAGGAGAGCCGGCCGCGCAAGTTCTACCGCATCAGTGACGACGGCGAATCGGTGCTGGGCCGCCTCCTCGACGACCTGACCGCGGTGCAGACGTCCGTCACCCAGCTGATCGAAGGAGTGGGACGATGAGCTCCCTGACCGACCGTTACCTCGCGGCCACCCTGCGGGCCGTGCCGCAGCAGCGCCGGACGGAGCTCGCCGACGAGCTGCGCGCCTCCATCGAGGACATGATCGAGGACCGGACCGCCGGTGGGCAGGACCGCGGCGCCGCCGAACGGGAGGTGCTCACCGAGCTGGGCAACCCCGAGCAGCTCGCCGCCCGCTACACCGACCGCCGCCTCCAGCTCATCGGCCCGCGCTACTTCCTGGTCTGGTGGCGCGTCCTGCGGGTGCTGCTCACCTTCATCCCGGCGATCGTCGGCGTGGTGACCGGCGTGGTCAAGGCGACGGTCGGCGGCGAACCGGGCGCGGCGATCGGCGCCGGCGTCGCGAGCGGGTTCCAGACGGCGGTGCAGATCGCCTTCTGGGTCACCCTGTGCTTCGCCGTGCTGGAGCGCACCGGCACCTCGCTGAACCTGCCCGAGTGGACGGTCGACCAACTGCCCGAGGAGACCCGGGAGCGGCAGGTCACCCTGGTCGACAGCTGCGCCTCGATCGTGTTCCTGCTCGTCACCATCGCGTTCCTGCCCTGGCAGCACTTCCAGCCCTGGCTGTCCGGGGACGGCTCCCGGCTGCCGATGATCGACCCGGCGCTCTGGAGCTTCTGGCTGCCAGCGCTGATCGTGGTGCTGGTCGCCAGCATGGGCCTGGAGATCGCGAAGTACCGGGCCGGCCGCTGGACCTGGCCGCTGGTCGCGGTCAACGCCGTGCTCGAACTGGCGTTCGCGGTGCCGCTGATCTGGCTGCTGCTCACCGACCGGCTGCTCAACCCGGCCCTGATCGAGCGGTTCGCCTGGCTCCGCGAGGGCGGCGCGGACGACGTGACCCGGATCGCCGCCGTGGTCACCGCCGCGGTCGTGGTCTGGGCCGTGATCGACAGCGCGGTCAAGGCCCGCAAGGCCGCCGACTGAACACCGCCGGCCCGGCGCGCCCTCCCGACCGGGGGGCGCGCCGGACCGGCGTGCGGCCGGGTTCAGGCCCGTGCCGCCAGCGCCCGCCACTCCCGGGCGAGCAGGGCGTACACGGCCTCGTCGGTCCACTCGCCCTTGACGTACTCGTTCTCCCGCAGGTGCGCCTCCCGGCGCATGCCGAGGCGCTCCAGCACCCGCGCCGAGGCGGTGTTGCGGGCGTCCAGCCGGCCGACGATCCGGTGCAGCCCGAGGCCGCCGAAGCCGAGCCGCAGCATCTCCCGGGCCGCCTCCGTGACGTACCCCCGGCCGGTGTGGTCCGGGTGGGCGACATAGCCGATCTCGCCCTGCCGGTGCTCGCCGCTGGTCCAGCTGAGCAGCACGTCGCCGACGAACTCGCCGGTCTCCGCCAGGACGACGGCCAGGTTGAGCACCTCACCCGGCGCGCGCAGCGCCGTGCGCCGCACCATCCGGTCCACCGCCGCCCGGGCGGCCGCGTCGTCGTAGGGCTCGTGGTAGAGGAACCGGCAGACCTCCGGCCGGCCGCGGTAGTCGCGGAGCACGGCCAGGTCGTCGGGGGTGAAGGCGCGCAGCAGCAGGCGGTCGGTGCGCAGCGGCAGGTCGGGGACGAGCATGCCGGCAGGGTACGGGCGCGGCGGCCGGCCGGTCAGCCGAGTTTCCGCGGCGAGCGGCGCGCATCGTGGGTCGAGGTCGACCCGGCCGAGGTCATGACCTCCTCGGCGACGTCCAGCGGGACGGAATCACCGCCGCCCGAGCACACGGGTCCTGGACGGTGAGCCGTACAAGAGTCTCGACTCGTTCGTGCGCGCTCAGCCGGCCATCGCGGAGCGCGCGGCGAGGGACTGACCGCCGGCGGGCGGTCCCCGGGAGGTGCAAGGAATGCACAGCGCCGCCGGGCCGACGCGGTGGTCGGCTCGGCGGCGCGTCGGGCGACCTCAGCCGACCGCGGCCATGACCTCGTCGGAGACGTCGAAGTTGGCGTAGACGTTCTGCACGTCGTCGCAGTCCTCGAGCACGTCGATCAGCTTGAAGATCTTGCGCGCGCCCTCCTCGTCCAGCGGCACGTTGACGCTGGGGATGAGGGAGGACTCGGCCGACTCGTACTCGATGCCGGCGTCCTGCAGGGCGGTGCGCACGGGGATCAGGTCGGTCGGCTCGGAGACCACCTCGAACGCCTCGCCGAGGTCGTTGACCTCCTCGGCGCCCGCGTCGAGCACGGCCATCATCACGTCGTCCTCGCTGGTGCCGGCCTTGGGGACGATCACCACCCCCTTGCGGGAGAACATATACGACACCGAGCCGGCGTCAGCGAACGAGCCGCCGTTGCGGGTGAGCGCGGTGCGCACCTCGGTGGCGGCGCGGTTGCGGTTGTCGGTGAGGCACTCGATGAGCAGCGCGACGCCGTTCGGGCCGTAGCCCTCGTACATGATCGTCTGGTAGTCGGCGCCGCCGGCCTCCAGCCCGGAGCCGCGCTTGACCGCACGGTCGATGTTGTCGTTCGGGACGGAGTTCTTCTTCGCCTTCTGGATGGCGTCGTAGAGGGTCGGGTTACCGGCGGGGTCCCCGCCGCCGGTCCGGGCCGCCACCTCGACGTTCTTGATCAGCTTGGCGAACATCTTGCCGCGCTTGGCGTCGATGACGGCCTTCTTGTGCTTGGTGGTCGCCCACTTTGAGTGGCCGGACATCTCATACCTCCGTCTGTTGACTCACGCCTGCGTCGACTGTCCGCGCCCGCGCCGGACCGGGACCGCCGGGCGGTCGGCTGGGGGCGGCGGCGGGCGGTGAGCCCTGCCGAACCGCCCGCAATCCTACCGAGGTTGCGTCCCCGCATGTCACACCCGCACCCGGGGCGGGCCGGCGGAGCGGCGAAACGGGCCCACGGGCGGTCAGGCGGCGGCGCGGACCAGGTCCACGAAGTAGCGGTGCAGCCGCAGGTCGCCGGTGAGTTCCGGATGGAACGAGGTGGCCACGAGGTGGCCCTGCCGGACCGCGACGATCCGGCCGGCGGCCGGTCCCTCGGTGACCCGGCCGAGCACCTCGACGCCCGCGCCGACCCGCTCGACCCACGGGGCCCGGATGAAGATCGCGTGGAACGGCTCGCCCCCGACGCCGGCGATCTCCACCGGCGCCTCGAACGAGTCGACCTGGCGGCCGAACGCGTTGCGCCGGACGGTCATCTCGATGCCGGCGAAGCCGCGCTGGTCGGGGCGGCCGTCGAGCACCTCGGCGGCCAGCATGATCATGCCGGCGCAGGACCCGTAGACCGGCATGCCGCCGGCGATCCGCTTGTCGATCGGCTCGCGCATCTCGAAGATGTCGGTGAGCTTGCTGATGGTGGTCGACTCGCCGCCCGGGATCACCAGGCCGTCGACCGCGTCCAGCTCGGCCGGCCGGCGCACCGGACGGGCGTCCGCGCCGGCCCCGGCCAGGGCGGCGACGTGCTCGCGCACGTCGCCCTGGAGGGCGAGCACACCGATGACGGGTGCGGTCACTCCTCGCTCCTCTCGCTCGTCGGACGGGGCCCGGGCCGGGCCCCGTCCGGTCACCGTCACCAGCCGCGCTCGGCCAGCCGGTGCGGCTGCGGGATCTCGTCGACGTTGATGCCGACCATCGCCTCGCCCAGGCCGCGGGAGACCTTGGCCAGCACGTCGGGGTCGTCGTGGAAGGTGGTGGCCTTCACGATCGCGGCGGCACGCTGGGCCGGGTTGCCCGACTTGAAGATGCCCGAGCCGACGAAGACGCCCTCGGCGCCGAGCTGCATCATCATGGCCGCGTCCGCCGGGGTGGCGATGCCGCCCGCGGTGAACAGCACGACCGGCAGCTTGCCGGTCTCGGCGATCTCCTTGACCAGCTCGTACGGCGCCTGCAGCTCCTTGGCGGCGACGAACAGCTCGTCGGCCGGCAGCGACTGGAGCCGGCGGATCTCCTTGCGGATCTTGCGCATGTGGGTGGTGGCGTTCGAGACGTCACCGGTGCCGGCCTCGCCCTTCGAACGGATCATGGCGGCGCCCTCGGTGATCCGGCGCAGCGCCTCGCCCAGGTTGGTCGCGCCGCAGACGAAGGGAACGGTGAACGCCCACTTGTCGATGTGGTTCTCGTAGTCGGCCGGGGTCAGCACCTCGGACTCGTCGACGTAGTCCACGCCGAGGGACTGGAGGACCTGCGCCTCGACGAAGTGGCCGATCCGGGCCTTGGCCATGACCGGGATGGAGACGGCGTTGATGATGCCGTCGATCATGTCCGGGTCGCTCATCCGGGAGACGCCGCCCTGGGCGCGGATGTCGGCGGGCACCCGCTCCAGCGCCATGACGGCGACGGCGCCGGCGTCCTCGGCGATCTTGGCCTGCTCGGGGGTGACCACGTCCATGATCACGCCGCCCTTGAGCATCTCGGCCATGCCCCGCTTGACGCGGGCGGTGCCGACGACGGGGTTGGCGTTGGTGTTCGGGGAGGTGGATTCGGGCACGGGTCATCGCTCCTTGGACGTGCGCGGGGGTGGCTGCGCAAAGGCTACGACGGGGTCAACGCCGGTCCGACAGCCAATCAGACCCCCGGTGGCCTGCTCTGTGGTCGGCGTCACGGGGGTCGGGCCACCGCCCGCTCAGCCGGTGGTGACGTCGGCGCGCGGGGTGACCGTGGGGTCGTCGACGTCGAAGTAGCGCGGCCACTCCCGGCCGCGTCCCATCCGGAACAGGCGTACCAGCGGGCGGCTGCGGGCCGACCGGGCGTCCCGGACCAGGTCGGTGTGCACCTGCCGGGCCAGGGCCAGCCGCCGGCTGGCCGCGATCACCGCCTCGCAGGCCGGGTCGGCCGGGTCCAGCTCAACCGTGCGCAGCTGTCGGGTGAGGTCGTTCTCCGCGGCCTCCCGCTCCTCGGGGACGGCGTCCAGGGCGATCCGGGCCGCCGCGTAGAGCTCCACGCCGTAGCGCTGCTCGGCCAGCACCGCGGCGGCGGCCGCGCGGCGCAGCAGGTGCGCGTCGAGCGCCCGGGCCGCCGACTCCGCGCGCGCCTGCAGCCGCTCGACCCGACCGGCGGTCCAGATCAGGTACGCCGAGACCAGCCCGAGCACCAGGACCCCGCCCACCACCCACCACATGCCCGGCATCGTAGTGCTGCTCCTCATCCCGCCCGGCCCGCGCGGGCACCGGTCGACGCGCTCGTCACAGCGGCCCCACCGGCCACCGGGTTCAGCCCAGCCCCGCCCATTCCTGGTCCATGACCCGGCCGTCGGTGGCCTCGATCGCGGCTGCGTATACCTCCAGAACCCGGCGGGCAACCACGGGCCAGTCGAAATTCGCCACCACCTGGTCGCCGCAGGCGGTCAGCGCGGCGCGCTGCTCGGCGTCGTCGAGCAGCTCGGCCAGGGCGGTACGCAGCGCCGCGGCATCACCGGTCGGGAAGAGCCGGCCGGCCCGCCCGCCGTCCAGCACCCGGCGGAACGCGTCCAGGTCGCTGGACACGACAGTGGTGCCGGCGGCCAGCGCCTCGGTGAGGATCATCCCGAAGGACTCCCCGCCGGTGTTCGGCGCGACGTACAGGTGCAGGCTGCGCAGCATGCGAGCTTTGTCCGCCTCGGTGACCAGGCCCAGGAAGGTGACCCGGTCCCGCAGGCCCGCCGGGAACTGCCCGTAGAGGTCGTCGGCGTCGCCCGGCCCGGCCACCAGCAGGCGCAGCCCGGGGCGGTGCGGGGCGAGCGCCACGAAGGCGTCCCGCAGGATCGGGAAACCCTTGCGGGGCTCGGTGAACCGGCCCAGGAAGCCGAGCGTCCCCCCGGAGCCCGGCGCGCACTCCCCCGGCCAGCCGGGCAGCGGCTCGACGCCGGCGAACTTCGCCACCGCCACCCCGTTGGGGATCTCCACGGCGCCGCCATCCATGTGCTCGACCTGCACCTTGCGGGCCAGCGCGCTCACCGCGATCCGGGCGGTGATCCGTTCGAGGAGGATCTGGAGCGCACCCTGCGCGGCGGAGAGCACCCGGGACCGGGTCATCGCGGTGTGGAAGGTGGCCACCACCGGCCCCCGGGCGCAGAGCACGGCGAGCATCGACAGGCTCGGGGTGAGCGGCTCGTGCACGTGCAGCACGTCGAAGTCGCCCCGGTTGATCCAGCGCCGTACCCGGGCCGTGGAGACCGGACCGAACGCGATCCGGGCCACCGAGCCGTTGTACGGCAGCGGCACCGCCCGGCCGGCCGACACCACGTACGGCGGCAGCGGCGAGTCCTCGTCGGCCGGGGCCAGCACGCTCACCTCGTGACCGAGCCCGAGCAGCGCCTCGGCCAGGTCCATGACGTGGTTCTGCACCCCGCCCGGGACGTCGAAGGAGTACGGGCACACGATGCCGATCCGCATTGCGCCCGCTCCCTCAGATCGTCCCGGTGGTGGCCGCCGGCGGCGCCGCCGAGGCGGTGGAGCCGTCCGTGCGCTGGTCCAGCCACATCCGCTGCAACATGTGCCAGTCTTCCGGATGCCGGGCGATGCCCGCCGCAAGACCGTCGGCAATCCGCTGGGTCACCGCGCGTACCCGGGCGTCCAGCGGGGCGCTGTCCGGATGGGGCAGCTCCAGCGGGCCCTCGAGGGCGGCGCGGGCGCGGTCCGGCTCGTACCAGAGCGAGGCCACGTAGAGCGGCGCGCCGGTGCGCAGCGCCAGCAGGGCCGGGCCGGCCGGCATCCGGGTCCGGCCGCCGAAGAACTCCACCTCGACGCCCCGGGCGGAGAGGTCCCGGTCGGCGAGCAGCGGCACCACGGCCCCGGCCCGCAGCCGGTCCACCAGCACGTCGAACGCCGGCCGGTCGCCGCCGGAGGTGGGCAGGATCTCCATGCCGAGGCCCTGCCGGAAGGCGAGGAAGCGCTCGTAGACGCCCTCGGGCTTGAGCCGCTCGGCGACCGTGGTGATCGGCCAGCCGCTGGCGGCCACCCAGGCGCCGGCGGCGTCCCAGTTGCCGGCGTGCGGCAGCGCGACCACCGCGCCCCGGCCGGCCGCCACGTCGGCGCCGAGCTTCTCGTGGCCGTCGAGGTGGAACCCGGCGAGGATCTGCTGCCGGCTCAGGCTCGGCAGCCGGAACGCCTCCAGCCAGTACCGGGCGTACGACCGCAGGCCGGCGCGGACCAGCCGGTCCAGCTCCGCCTCGGGCAGCTCCGGGCCGACCACCCGGCGCAGGTTGGCGCGCAGCCGAGACGTACCCTTGCCGCCCCTGCGGTGGGCGCGGTCGGCGCCCGCCCGGAAGGCGGCGGCGACCACGGGCCGGGGCAGCGCGCGGACCAGGCGCCAGCCGGCGACGTAGCCCGCCTCGGTGAGGTTCACTCCCGGCCGACCAGCTGCGCCTGCCGGTACACGTGGGCCATCCGCTGGCCGACCGTGAAGATCGAGACGGCGGCGAGCAGCCAGAGCGCGATCTCCAGGGCCGGGTCGAGGCCGAGGCCGGTGAGCAGGCCGCCCACCCCGACGATCAGCAGCCGCTCGGTGCGCTCGGCGATGCCCACGTTGCAGGTCATCCCGAGTCCCTCGGCGCGGGCCTTGACGTAGGAGACCAGCCCGCCGGCGGCCAGGCAGAGCAGCGCGGCGGCCACCCCGGAGTACTGGTGCTCGGTGGCCAGCCAGTACGCGACCGCGCCGAAGACCGCGCTGTCGGCGACGCGGTCCATGCTCGAGTCGAGGAAGGCCCCGAACCGGGTGGAGCCGCCGCTCATCCGGGCCATCGTGCCGTCGAGCAGGTCGGTGAGCGCGAAGACCGTGACGATCAGCGCACCGGCGACCAGATGACCGCGGGCGCCGAAGCCGAGCGCGCCGACGAGCACGCCGACGGTGCCGGTCACGGTGACCGCGTTGGGGGACACACCGGCGCGGAGCAGTCCGCGCGCGACCGGCTCCACGACGCGGGTCATCCCCGCGCGGGCCGTCACTTGGAAGATCTTCGCCATGGCGGTCCCACGATAACGGCCGGCAGCGGTCGGGGACACAGCCGGTCGTCCCGACCCGCCAGGCGCTCTTGTGCCGGCCCGGTTACGGGTGTGAGATCGAGCGTGGAAGGTGAGCCAGTTCACCGGATCACCGGTCCGCGTACCCGTCGTCCAGGAGATCACCGGAAGATATCGCCGCGGTGCCCGCCCGGGGCCGCTTCCCCGTCGCGCGCGGCGGTCGCCACCACCACCGGTTGAGGGAGGTGCGCCGCGATGGCGCAGAAGAATCAGGAGAAGGGTGTCACCGGCGGCGCGCCGGTGGTGACCGAGCCCGGCAGGGTTCGCAACGTGGTGCTCGTCGGGCACTCCGGGGCGGGCAAGACGACCCTGGTCGAGGCGCTGCTCGCGACCAGCGGCACGATCGGCCGGGCCGGCAGCGTCACCGACGGCACCACGGTCTGCGACCACGACCCCGCCGCCGTCCGCCAGCAGCGCTCGGTCAGCCTGGCCTGCGCCCCGCTGCTGCACCGCGACGTCAAGGTCAACCTTCTGGACACCCCCGGGTACGGCGACTTCGTCGGCGAGCTGCGCGCCGGGCTGCGGGCCGCCGACGCGGCGCTGTTCGTGGTCTCCGCCGTCGACGGCATGGACGCGGCCACCGCCGCGCTCTGGGAGGAGTGCGCCGCGGTGGAGATGCCCCGTGCCGTGGCGGTGACCCGGCTGGACCACCCGCGCGCCGACTTCGACGAGGCCGTGGCGCTCTGCCAGCGGGTCTTCGGCGACAACGTGCTCCCGCTCTACCTGCCGATGCTCGGCGACGACGGCGAGTCGGTCGCCGGCCTCATGGGGCTGATCACCCGGCGGGTCTTCGACTACTCCCAGGGCCTGCCGGCTGCGGTGCGCGAGCCCGACCCGGAGCACCTGCCCGCCATCCTGGAGTCCCGCAACGAGCTGATCGAGGGGATCATCGCGGAGAGCGAGGACGAGACCCTCATGGACCGCTACCTCGGCGGCGAGGAGATCGACACCGAGGTGCTCATCACCGACCTGGAGAAGGCGGTCGCCCGCGGCCACTTCTACCCGGTGGTGCCGGTCTGCGCGGAGACCGGCGTCGGCCTCGACGCGCTGCTGGACGGCCTGGTGGCGGCGTTCCCGTCGCCGCTGGAGCACGAGCTGCCCGCGGTCACCGGGGTGGACGGCTCGCCCCGGCCGCCGCTGGCCTGCGACCCCGACGGCCCGCTGATCGCCGAGGTGGTCAAGACGACCGTGGACCGGCACGTCGGCCGGGTCTCCCTGGTCCGGGTCTTCTCCGGCACGCTCCGCCCCGACCAGGTGATCCACGTGTCCGGGCACGGCATGGCCGAGCGCGGTCACCCCGACCACGACGCCGACGAGCGGGTCGGCCACATCTACAGCCCGCTCGGCGCGACGCTGCGCGAGGTGCCCGCCGCGGTGGCCGGTGACATCTGCGCGGTCACCAAGTCGGGCAGCGCGGAGACCGGCGACACGATCTCCGCCAAGGAGGAGCCGCTGCTCATCGCCCCGTGGGAGATGCCGGAGCCGCTGCTGCCGGTGGCCATCGTGGCGAAGAGCCGGGCCGACGAGGACGCCCTGGCCCGCAACCTCGCCCGGCTGGTCGCCGGCGACCCGACGCTGCGGCTGGACCGCAACGCCGAGACCCACCAGCTGTTGCTCTGGTGCATGGGCGAGGCGCACGCCGACGTGGTGCTCGACCGGCTGCGCGCCGGCGGGGTGGAGCTGGAGACCGAGCCGGTCCGGGTGGCGCTGCGCGAGACGTTCACGGCCGGTGCCAAGGGGCACGGCCGGCACGTCAAGCAGTCCGGCGGCCACGGCCAGTACGCGGTCTGCGACATCGAGGTCACGCCGCTGCCCCGGGGCGCCGGCTTCGAGTTCGTGGACAAGGTGGTCGGCGGCGCCGTGCCGCACAACTACATCCCGTCGGTGGAGAAGGGCGTCCGGGCGCAGATGGAGCGGGGCCTGGTCGGCGGCTACCCGGTGGTGGACCTGCGGGTGACCCTCTTCGACGGCAAGGCGCACAGCGTGGACTCCTCCGACGCGGCGTTCCAGACCGCGGGCGCGCTCGCCCTGCGGGACGCCGCCGAGAAGGGGCAGCCGACGCTGCTGGAGCCGGTCGACGAGGTGACCATCCGGGTGCCCGACCCGTCGGTGGGCGCCGTGATGGGCGACCTGTCCGGCCGGCGCGGCCGGGTACTCGGCACCGAGCCGGACCCGGACGCCGAGGGCCGCACCCTGGTGCGCGCCGAGGTCCCCGCCACCGAACTGCTGCGCTACGCCGTCGAGCTGCGCTCGATGACCGCCGGCACCGGCACCTTCCGCCGCGAGTTCGCCCGTTACGACCCGATGCCCGCCCACCTCGCCGAGCAGGTCCGCAAGGAGGCCGGCGGCCGCTCCTGACGGCGGCTGCGCCCCGGCCCTCCGCCGCGTGGGGTGGGTCAGGGGCGGGCGGCCGGGACGGGCGGCATCGGCCAGTGCGGGCG